>NZ_KV840376.1:0-296 GCF_001839185.1 Staphylococcus sp. HMSC65H10
ACTTCACTAGAGAAAAGCTTTCAGATCCAAAAACTTCATCAATTTATAAACAAAGAAAAATTGATGTTGAAACTTTTTTTGGTAATCTGAAGGCTAATTTGGGTTTCACTCGAATGTCTGTCAGAGGTATTGAGAAAGTTGAAACCGAAGTTGGCATAGCGTGTATGGCTGTCAACGTTAGGAAATTGGCAGCTCTTCGAGCTGCGATTTTCTCTATAAACATAAAAAAGCGACGATTTTCAGAAATAATAATGAAAATCGTCGCTTTTATTAGAAGTCAGAACATTTATGTCCCG
>NZ_KV840377.1:0-21774 GCF_001839185.1 Staphylococcus sp. HMSC65H10
ATTTTATTTTGGACTGTATTTATGTCCCAGCCCCATTTTTTAAGACATTATTTGTCTTATTTTATCAATCTATGTTAAGCGAAGACAGCCAACTGGTCTCACGATTGATACTATTCGAATTTTAATGCATCACCATCAAACGGTTCGTCTGCAATTTTAATAGAATCTGTTGGGCAACCTTCGTCTGCATCTTCTAAGTCTTCGTATAATTCTTCTGGAACAGGCGCTGTCCCTTCATTATCATCTAAGATAACATATGCAATACCTTCATCATCATAATCATAAATGTCAGGTGCTGCAGCACCGCATGCGCCGCAAGCAATGCATGTATCCATATCTACAATCGTATATTTAGCCAATTTACTTCGCCTCCTTCTCTAAAAATGCTACACTGATAACGTAATTTATATTTTAACACCAGTTTTTCTTTTTTCAATACTATAAGTCATAGGTGATGATGGATTTGAACGAAATAATTCAATACATAAAAAAGCATGCATTTCATTATAAAACTGACAAAAGTATCTACAATATACTGATTGGTGCTAAAACGCATCAAACCTACTTTGATGCATGTAGCCAACAACTTTTATCATTATATCATAGTCAACCTGATTTAAAATATACGTCATTCGAACGAATCTATCATCAGAATAACGAAGATTTATCATCAATTCCGTTAAAAGTTTCAACACGTTATACCTTTGAAAGTATCCAACAGACTTTTCAAGTTTTGCAGTTGTTAATACAAACCATTTCATTCAAACAACATCACACGCTTTCTTTTATACCCGTTTCAGAAATCAGTAAAGTACAAAAGCGAGTAAAAACTATTTATTTTAAGCTTGAAGCACAGCAAAGCTTAGATGCATTTAAAACAGAAATATATCAGCTTTTCGAACTATTAAACCAAGCACAGCCGCGTTCTATATTGCATTATTTCTTACAAGGTTATGATGAAGTCATGTATACGAACCAACAAGTCAGCTTAATCGAAAATTTAAAAATGTCAGAGTTAGCCATCATTAAAATGAATGATTTAGTCGAGATGATGCATTTATTGGAAGATCAAGAGACATTTCCTATCTTGCACCAAGCTATTATCTTACCTGCGCTTTCTATCAATACTAAAGATACATTAAAGTTAGTAAATAACGGTTTATCGTTAGAAGCAATTGCACAAAAAGAAGGCGTAAAATTAAATACAATTGAAGACCATATCATTGAGCTATATATTAAAGGATATTTTACTGATTACAGCTTGTATTTGGATAAGGAAGTTTTAAATGAATTTAAAACATTTTATATTGACCGCCAAGAAGAACGATTACGAAATTTTAAGGCAGCGTTTCCTAATATGAGCTATTTCGAAATTAAACTTGCGATTACCATATTAGCGAGGGAGGGGATTTGATGCTGGAAGAAACTTTAAAAAAATGGTTTGGCTTTGATTCATTTAAAGAAGGTCAAAAACCTATTATCGAAAATGTATTGAATCATCAGCACACTTTAGGCATTTTACCTACTGGTAGTGGTAAAAGTTTGTGCTATCAACTGCCGACTTATATTAAACAAAAACCCACACTTATCATTTCTCCTCTAATTTCATTAATGGATGATCAAGTTATGCAGATGCGAAAGAACGGAGAACGTTCTGTCAGTTACATTCACTCTGGTATGAGTTATGAAGAAAAGATGAAGAATTTAAAACAATTGAAATCATCAAAGTTTATCTTTTTAAGTCCTGAATTTATCTTGCATCAAGATAATATTAAATGGATTGATTCGATAGATTTGGGTATGATTGTGCTTGATGAAGCACACTGTATTACAGAGTGGGGTTATGATTTCAGACCGCATTACGCGTTAATTGGCAGGATCACTAAAAAATTTCCAAAAGCGACATTGCTCGCACTGACTGCGACTGCACCATTACATTTACAAGAGGATATAGAAGATATCGTACAGACAAAATTGAAGGTGGTCAAAACCAAAATGAGCAGAGATAATATTATGTTATCTCATCTCAACTTTGAAAATAACGCCGAGAAAAATGAATGGTTAAAATCTTTCATAGAACATTCAGGACCAACTATTATTTATGTATCTTCAAAGAAAAAGTGTAGGGAACTAGCGCAAATGATTTATGATGAAGGTTACCTTACCGGCATATACCATGGTGATTTATCATATCAAGAAAGACAAACTGTACAACAACAATTCATACAAAATAAAATTCCTATGATTGTCGCAACAAGTGCATTTGGCATGGGAATTAACAAACCTGATATCCGCACAGTCATTCATTATCATTTACCGGTCAGCCCTTCAAGTTACCTTCAAGAAATTGGTCGTGCCGGAAGGGATGGACAACTTAGCCAAGCTATCAGTCTTTATCAACCAGACGACTATTTCTTATTAGAAACTATTCTTTTTGCGGATATCATAACTGAAGCTGATATTGATGCATTTGATCAAGGTGCCAACTTACCTGAACAAAAGGCAGAAATTCTTGATGTTTTAGCAACTCAATATACAATCGAACAAATAAAAACGATTTTCTCAATCTCAGAACAACGCAAAAAAGAAGGGTTATTAACTATGATGGGATACAAAAACTTAACAACTTGCAGACGTCATTATTTAATGTCATATTTCGGAGAAACGATCACTCCGACAGAAAAATGTTGTGACAATGATAATACAATTCAACCTATAAATGTATTGAATAAAAAGAAAGTCGCAAGAAAAATGGATTATTTAGAAAAATTAAACCAAATATTTACTTAATATTAATCATTATCCTTTGATTTAATGTTATGGTTAGTGAATAACCACTTACATCCTAGAGATATTAGTAGAAATAATATAAACTTGTGACAACGTAGTTAAATGGATACTTTATTTTGAAAAACAAGTTGCAGATAGGGTATAATTCTCTTTGCTTAGTATGTATTGCAAGTTATAATTAACTTACAAGATGTGTTTTTCAACCTCTTCATTTAGGGTATGAACACTACATATGTAAATAAAAATATTTTTAATATAGAAAGGATGATGACGTTGTCAAACAACAATTTCAAAGATGATTTTGAACGCAACCGTCAATCGATTGATCCTAAACCATCTCATAAAAAGCCTGATCATTTAGACGAGTCAGTTGACACAGAAACAAATCATCAAGAAGAACCTATAAAAGAAAAGCAGGAACAACATTTCCCACCGAGAAATGCGCATAAAAGACGTCAAAGAAGACGTGCTACTGCAACACATCAACGTGAAGAAAAGACAGAAAAACCAAATGACTTACATAGCCAAGAAGAAGAACCAACGAAAAAAGAGTCAAAAGGTCATATTTCTGAAACTGTAAAAGGTCAACAAAACGGCAAGAAAAAAGCTGCAGGTACAGCAGCAGGCAGTGTTGGCGGCGGTATTATCGGTAAAGATCTAGAAAAAAATCATGAAAAAGCTTCTGAATCTAAAGATGATAAGAAAGATAAAGATATCAAAAAAGAAGAACCCACAAATACTGAAAAAGACAACTCTGGTAAAAAAGCTGCAGCTGCTGGTGCAGCTGGTGTAGCTGGAGGCGCTGCTGCTGGTAAAGCTGCTCAAAAACATTCTGATAAGAAAAAAGATGAAAAACAAAAAACTGAAGAGCAACCTAAAGAGAAAGACACAACAAAAAAAGACAACTCTGGTAAAAAAGCTGCTGCTGCCGGTGCTGCCGGTGTAGCTGGAGGCGTTGCTGCAAGCAAATCAGCGCATGCAGGTTCTGGAAACGGAGGCGCAGGTAATGGCGGTTCTGGCAATGGTAGTTCCGGAAACGGCAGTGCTGGCAATGACGGAGAACCGCCTAAAAAGAATAAAGGCGGATTAAAAAAATTACTTCCTTTACTTTTAGGCTTATTATTAATCGCAGCTATCGCAATTTTTGCTGGTTTAGCATTAACAGAACAAGGCAGTCATAAAGCACAAGACGACAACAAAGTTGCACAAAAATCGGATAAAGACAAAAATAAAGATGCAGCTAAAGATAAAAATGAAGATAAAGATAAAAAAGCAGCAGACAAAAACAAAGATAAAAAATCTGATAAAGCAAAACACGATCATTCTAAACATCATGCCGCTTCAGATTCAGAAGCAACTGACGAATCACAAGCACAAGATCAAGACCAAAATGCTTATGATCAACAACAAAACGCTGCACAAAACCAAAACGGTCAATATAATCAAAATCAGCAAGGTCAACAAAACAATCAATACAACCAAAACCAACAAGCACAACAAGCACAACAACATAATCAAGGTGGCCAAACACATACAGTATACGGTAAAGAAAACTTATATAGAATTGCAATCCAATACTATGGTGAAGGTACACCAGAAAATGTTGAAAAAATCAAACGTGCAAATGGTTTAAGCAACAATAATATTTCAAATGGACAACAACTAGTTATTCCACAATAATGATATTAGCCTCACTACAAAATGGTAGTGAGGTTTTTTCTTTCATTAATGCTTCACAATTTCTAATCTTTCTCAGATGAAAATAGATGAATACCTTTTAAAAATTTGTATGACTGATATAATATTAGGGGTGTGAAGAAGGAGGTCAACTGTATGCAAACAGTAGAAAGTATCATTATCGGCGGCGGACCTTGCGGGTTAAGTGCTGCGATTGAACAAAAGAAAAAAGGAATTGAAACATTAGTAATAGAAAAAGGGAATGTTGTAGAGTCTATTTATAATTACCCTACGCATCAAACATTCTTTTCTTCTAGTGATAAATTAAGTATCGGCGATGTACCATTCATCGTTGAAGAGTATAAACCAAGAAGAAATCAAGCGTTGGTGTACTATAGAGAAGTTGTTAAGTATCATCAATTAAATATTCATGCATTTGAAGAAGTGCTTACAGTTAAAAAAATGGGTAAACGCTTCACAATTACAACAACTAAAGATACGTATCAATGTCGTTTCTTGACTGTTGCGACAGGCTATTACGGTCAACATAACGAATTGGAAGTAGAGGGTGCTAAATTGCCAAAAGTCTTCCATTACTTCAAAGAAGCACATCCTTATTTTGACCAAAACGTTGTGATTATTGGAGGTAAAAACTCAGCAGTTGATGCAGCTCTTGAACTAGAAAAAGCAGGTGCAAATGTGACAGTACTTTACCGTGGCTCAGATTATTCATCAGCAATCAAACCATGGATTTTACCTAACTTCGAATCATTAGTAAGACATGAAAAAATCGATATGCATTTTAATGCAAACGTGACTAAGATTGATGAGGATAGCCTAACATTTAAACAAGAAGGCGAATCTTATACAATTCCTAACGATTATGTCTTTGCGATGATCGGTTATCATCCAGACTATGACTTCTTACAAACGATTGGTATCGATATTAATACAAATGAATTCGGTACTGCACCTGTGTATGATAGAGAAACCTACGAAACAAATGTAGAAAATTGCTATATTGCAGGTGTTATTGCAGCTGGTAATGATGCAAATACTATTTTCATTGAAAATGGCAAGTTCCACGGTGGCATTATTGCACAAAATATTGTTGCTAAAAAACAAACACCGCTTGAATCTTAATTCAATACTCAAAAAACCGAGAAACAGTACTAGCTGCTTCTCGGTTTTTAGTTATATCCAATTATACTTGTGCATCAAAGTATGCTTTAAGTTGTTCTTTATCATAATGATTGCTCATCGCAACAAGGAGCTTAAGACGTGCTTTTTGACCATTCAAACCATTTGAAAAGATGACGCCTCTTTGTGCTAAATCGTATCCGCCGCCTTCGTAAGCATAGATAGGACCAACAATACCGTTAAATGATCTTGATACCAGGATTACAGGAATACCTTTATCTAAACAAGCCATTAATCCTTTTAAAGCAGTAGGGGGTAAATTACCTTGTCCAAGGGCTTCAACTACAATACCGTCAACTGCTCTTTCACTGTAAAACAAGAAAATATCACTCGGCATATCCATATAAGCTTTAACAATAGGTACATCTAATTTCGGATTGATTTTATCTAAAATTTTATGTCTGTATGGTTTATGGTGAAACTGTACACTCGTTTTTGTTAATACACCTAATGGTCCATGGTTAGGACTTTGGAAAGTATTCGTATTTGATGTATGTGTTTTAGTTACATTTCGCGCAGTGTGAATTTCATCATTAAATACAACCATTACACCTTTATCAGATGAATCATCTGAAGCAGCCACACGAAGTGCTGAAATGAAGTTATACAATCCATCTGAACCGATTTCGTTAGAGGAGCGCATTGCACCTGTGATTACAATAGGTTTGTCAGTTTGTGTAATTAAATCTAATAAGTATGCTGCTTCTTCTAAAGTATCTGTACCATGTGTAATTACAAAACCATCGTATTGATCATGCTTGCTGTTTTCTTCAATAACATCCCTGAGCTTAACAACATCTGCAATTGTCACATGGGGAGACGGCAGATTAATAGGGTTAATCTCAGTAACGTCTGCATATTGTTTGATAATATCATGGTGCTTTGAAATGGGATTTTCTTCATTTTCTACTACTTTATTGCTTTCATCTTCAGACATACTGATTGTACCACCGGTATGCATGACTAAAATCTTTTTCAATGTCATCGCTCCTATCTCTATAATACGTTTTTATGATAAAATAAATATGAATAAACGACAAGGGAAGGTTTTCTAGATATGAGTTTAATTAATATAGCTATTGATGGCCCTGCAGCAGCGGGCAAGAGTACCATTGCACGAAAGGTTGCTGAAAGCCATTCTATGATCTATGTAGATACAGGCGCGATGTATCGTGCAATTACCTATAAATATTTAAAAGAAGGTAAACCAGAAGACTTTCAATCTCTTATTGAAAATGTAACATTAAAATTGGTTTATGATGATGTGAAAGGTCAACGTGTGTTGTTAAATGATGAAGATATTACAGATTTCTTACGTTCTAACGAAGTCACACAAAATGTTTCTTACGTAGCATCTAAAGAACCAGTTAGAACATTTGCGGTTGAAGTACAGCAACAATTAGCTGCTGAGAAAGGGATTGTGATGGATGGACGTGACATTGGCACAGTAGTGTTACCAGATGCTGAATTAAAAGTATATATGATTGCATCTGTTGATGAACGTGCTGAACGCAGACAAAAAGAAAATGAAGCAAGCGGAATTCCTTCCTCTTTAGATCAATTAAAAAAAGAAATCAAAGCACGTGATGAATACGACATGTCTCGTGAAATATCTCCATTACGTCAAGCAGATGATGCAATTACTGTGAACACAACTGGAAAATCTATCGAAGAAGTAGCTGAAGTAATTAATCAACTTATCAGTGAAACACAAAACAAGCAGTCATAATTTAAGATGTTAGGCTGATGTTAATTATATTAATTTGATTATAAAAATTCATAATCATTCTATGGCGATGCTAACAGATTCAAATAATTATGCCATACTGTGAATAATAAATGAGTTTTTGTGGTATATATTATAGTGAGAATAAATACGTACATTGGAACGTAAAAATAATACTTTTTTACTGCAGAACTTGAGAGAATTCTTCACTTTTTGTGAATAGAGGTGAATTTCTTGACAATTCTGTCAGTTTGTAAGATGTTATAATTATGTAGTGTACAAGGAGGCATACAAGATGACTGAAGAATTCAATGAATCAATGATTAATGAAATTAAAGAAGGAGATAAAATCTCTGGACAAGTCCAAAAAGTCGAAGAAAAACAAGTGATTGTTGATGTCGACGGTGGCAAATTTAGCGGTATTGTACCGATTAGTCAATTATCTACTCATCATATTGATAGCCCAAATGAGGTTGTCAAAGAAGGAGATGCGGTAGAAGCTTATGTGACTAAGGTAGAAAATGACGAAGAAAATGAAACAGGTGCATATATCCTTTCAATTCGTCAATTAGAACAAGAGAAGTCTTATCAATATTTACAAGAGAAACAAGAAAATAACGAAATTATCGAAGCAAAAGTAACTGAAGTCGTTAAAGGCGGTTTAGTTGTAGACGTAGGACAAAGAGGGTTTGTCCCAGCTTCATTAATTTCTACTGATTTCATTGAAGACTTTTCAAGCTTTGATGGACAAGTTTTAGAACTACGTGTTGAAGAACTTGATCCAGAAAATAATCGCGTCATCCTTAGCCGTAAAGCAGTTGAACAAGAGCGTAATGAAGCTAAAAAAGCTGAATTACTAGAATCTCTTAATGAAGGCGATGTAATTGAAGGTACAATCGCACGTTTAACTAACTTTGGTGCTTTCGTAGATATCGGCGGTGTTGATGGTTTAGTTCACGTATCTGAACTTTCTCACGAACACGTTGATAAACCGGAAGACGTTGTTTCAGTGGGCGAAAAAGTTAAAGTAAAAGTAAAATCTGTTGAAAGAGACTCAGAAAGAATCTCACTTTCAATTAAAGATACTTTACCAAGCCCATTCGAAAGTATTAAAGGTGAAATCCATGCGGATTCAGTAATTGAAGGTCGCGTGGTAAGATTAACTGACTTCGGCGCATTTGTAGAAATTGCTGCTGGCGTTCAAGGACTTGTTCATATTTCAGAAATCAGTCGCAAACATATCGCTAAACCTAGCGATGTACTAGCACCTAACCAAACAGTTACTGTGAAAGTACTAAGCGTTGATGAAGAAAATGAAAGAATTTCACTTTCTATCAAAGCAGCTGTACCAGCTGAAGAAGAAGTACTTCAAATCGACGATGACGAATCACGTGACTATGTTGAAGGTAAACATGAAGAAGAAGACAATGATAACCCAACATTAGGTGAAATGTTCGGCGACAAATTGAAAAACCTTAAATTTTAATAAGTAATTCGCTAACATCAGTCAAGACTGTAGTAAGTGTCCTAACTTCACACTTTACAGTCTTGACTTTTTTATTGCCTAAATTTCTTTTGCTTTAAATAAGCCATGTGATAAAATTAACTAGATATACGAAAGAGAGGAAGTTAGCTTATGACTAAACCTGTTATTGCTATTGTAGGTCGACCGAATGTCGGTAAATCCACAATATTCAATAGAATTGTCGGAGAGCGTGTATCGATTGTAGAAGATACACCCGGCGTTACAAGAGACCGCATCTATTCTAGCGGTGAATGGTTGACACATGACTTCAATATCATTGATACAGGCGGTATTGAATTATCTGATGCACCATTCCAAACACAAATCAGAGCACAAGCTGAAGTCGCAATTGATGAAGCAGATGTTATTATTTTCATGGTTAACCAACGTGAAGGATTAACACAAACTGACGAAATGATTGCGCAGATGCTTTATAAAACAAATAAACCTGTCGTTTTAGCTGTCAACAAAGTTGATAATCCAGAAATGAGAGCAGACATTTATGATTTCTATGCACTTGGTTTCGGAGAACCATTCCCAATTTCAGGTTCACATGGACTTGGTTTAGGGGATTTGTTAGATGAAGTAGCTAAACACTTCAAAGATGAAGGCGACGATCTTTATGATGAAGACACTATCAGATTATCTTTAATCGGACGTCCTAATGTTGGTAAATCCAGCTTAGTCAATGCAATTCTTGGGGAAGATCGTGTTATTGTTTCTAATATCGCCGGAACAACACGCGATGCCATTGACACAGAATATTCTTATGAAGGACAAGATTATGTCTTAATTGATACAGCAGGTATGCGTAAAAAAGGTAAAGTATATGAATCAACAGAGAAATACTCTGTATTACGCGCATTAAAGGCCATAGAGCGCTCTAATGTCGTACTTGTTGTCTTAGATGCTGAAGAAGGTATTATTGAACAAGACAAGCGTGTTGCAGGCTATGCACACGAAGAAGGTAAAGCTATTGTTATAGTAGTAAATAAATGGGATACGCTTGAAAAAGACAGTAAAACCATGAAAAAATTCGAAGACGAAGTTCGTAAAAACTTCCAATTCTTAGATTATGCACCAATCGCATTTGTTTCTGCGAAAGAAAAACAACGTTTACGTACATTGTTCCCATTAATCAATGAAGCGAGCGAAAACCATAAAAAACGTGTTCAAAGCTCAACATTGAATGAAGTTATCACAGATGCTATCGCAATGAATCCAACACCGACTGATAAAGGTCGCAGATTAAAAGTGTTTTATGCAACACAAGTTGCTATTGAACCACCAACATTTGTGGTATTTGTTAACGATGAAGAACTAATGCACTTCTCATATAAACGCTACTTAGAAAATCAGATTCGAGATGCATTTGGTTTCGAAGGAACACCAATCAAAATAATTCCAAGAAAACGAAATTAGTATTGAAAGGATGAAGTATATGAGTAAGGTTGCCGTTTTTGGTATGGGCAGTTTTGGTACAGCATTAGCGAATGTACTCGCACAAAACGGTCACGAGGTCTTAATGTGGGGTAAAAATAAACAAAGCATTGAGGAAATCAATACTTATCATACAAATTCACGCTATCTAAACGAAGCTAAATTAGAAGAGACAATTAAAGCCACTTTTGATTTAGAAGAAGCTGTCAATTTTTCAGATACGTATCTGATTGCACTACCAACAAAAGCTATTAGAGAAGTAGTTAAACAAATCGATGAGAAATTAGATTCGAAAAAAGTGTTTATCCATGTCGCAAAAGGAATTGAAAACTCAACATTCGAACGTGTATCAGAAATGATTGAAGATTCTGTTGCGCCAGAACATAATGGCGGTGTTGCTGTATTATCTGGACCAAGTCACGCGGAAGAGGTAGTTATTCAACAACCAACAACTGTTGCAGCTTCTTCTAAAGACCCAGAAATCAGTAAATTAACACAAGATTTATTTATGAATGAATATCTGCGTGTATACACGAATAACGATTTGGTCGGCGTAGAATTAGGAGGCGCTTTAAAAAACATTATTGCCGTGGCTAGTGGTATTGTAGCTGGTATGGGGTTCGGCGATAATGCTAAAGCAGCCTTAATGACACGTGGATTAGCTGAAATCAGCAGATTAGGGGAAGCACTTGGCGCAGATCCGATGACGTTTTTAGGTCTCGGCGGTATCGGGGACCTAATTGTAACTTGTACTTCAACGCATTCAAGAAACTATACACTTGGGTATAAAATCGGCCAAGGTAAAACAGTAGAAGAAGCACTTTCAGAAATGAACATGGTTGCTGAAGGGTTCTATACAACTGAATCTGTGCATAATTTAGCTAAAGAAAAACACATTGATATGCCGATAACATCTGCATTATATGGCGTATTGTTTGAAAATGTGCCATTAGAGAAAAGTTTAAAATTATTAATGGATAGAGACAAAAAGTCAGAATAGAAATTAAATTAATTTACTATTATTGTATATTTACACATAGGTGGCTAAAAAACCTTATAAATCGCGGTTTTATGCTTATAAATAATTGCGATAGTAAGAGCCGTTGTGTTAAAGTCATAGCATAATGATATTAAGTTATCATTAGCAAACCCTTGGGAGGTGACTCATAATGAACAAAACAGACTTAATTAATGCTGTTGCAGAACAAGCTGAATTAACTAAAAAAGAAGCTGGTTTAGCAGTTGATGCTGTATTCGAATCAATTCAAAACTCACTATCAAACGGTGAAAAAGTACAATTGATTGGTTTCGGTAACTTTGAAGTTCGCGAACGTGCAGCCCGTAAAGGTCGCAACCCGCAAACTGGTAAAGAAATCGACATCCCAGCAAGCAAAGTTCCAGCATTCAAAGCTGGTAAAGCTTTAAAAGATGCAGTTAAATAATGAATTCAATACTTAACAGAAAAGCCCTTTTCGGGGCTTTTCTTTTTATTACATACTTTTACATTGAATTACTTTTACGACTGAAATTGCTAGATATTGCAAGCAGTTGAACAAAAGTGATTTTATTTTTCTATATATAATGTTAAGATGATTATTGATTAATAACGTGAGGTGCAGACATGGATTCAACATTAAGTACATTAAAAAACCAAATAGATCGTAAGCTTAATGGTATACATAGTCATGAACCAATTCAGTATAATCATCAATTGGCTCATGTACTTGATGCGCAAGATATTTTGCCTGACGCAAAATTAGCATGCCTCGCAATTGATACATCCATGAGTCATCTTGATTCAATCACGAGTAGTCATCTTTCTAAAAATGCGATTCTGATAGGAGATTTGATCAGTGCACATTTTTATACGTTGACAGCATCTATCAATGATTCAGAATATCTAGAAGCTATGAGCAATGCAATCATTAAAGTAAACGAATTAAAAACCGCTTTGCATTACAAAACGCTTTCTCATGACGCGATAAAAGACGCAGTTCGATATATTGAAACTATTTTCCCTGCAATTACCATCCAGCATTTCAATCCAAATGTTGAATTAAGCAACGCAAAAGATAGTTTAATTCAATACGCTTCAGAAAATTATCCAGCGTATCTTAAAGATTATAGTGAAACAGAACTCGAAGCTATTTTTAATGAATTGCGCAGTAATATAAAATAAAGTAGAGGTAATATATATGGCTAAAAATAAAGCAGATAAAGAAAAAGTGCACAAAGTCTTTCAAAACATTTCCACTAAGTATGATCGACTCAATAATATTATCAGTTTTGAACAGCACAAAGTATGGCGTAAGCGCGTCATGAAATCAATGCAAGTTAAACCTGGCAGCAAAGCATTAGATGTTTGTTGCGGTACAGCGGACTGGACAATTTCATTAAGCAAGGCTGTCGGTCCTACAGGTGAAGTCATTGGTCTAGATTTCAGTGAAAACATGTTAAAAGTTGGAGAAGAAAAGACTAAAAATATGGCTAACATTCAACTTGTACAAGGCGATGCCATGGAATTACCTTTTGATGATAATGAATTTGATTACGTAACAATTGGTTTCGGATTAAGAAATATCCCTGATTATGTCATTGCACTTAAAGAAATGAACCGTGTTTTAAAACCAGGTGGCATGGTGGTCTGCTTAGAAACAAGCCAACCTACAATCCCAGTTTTCAAACAACTTTATCAATTATACTTTAAATTTGTTATGCCGATTTTCGGTAAGTTTTTCGCTAAATCTAAAGAAGAATATGAATGGCTTCAACAGTCAGCTTTCAACTTCCCAGATCGTGATGAACTTAAAGCGCTGTTCCAATTAGCAGGCTTCAGAGATATTGAAGTTAAAAGTTTCACTGGCGGAGTTGCCGCAATGCATTTAGGGTATAAGGAAAAAGAAACAGCAAAAGGTGATTAATGTGGATAAGCTGAACATTAATAGAGAAGTTAAAAAAATTGAAAGACAACTGAAGGACACAATAAAAAGCAATAATGTTGTATTAGAAGAGGCGGCACACCATTTACTTTCATCAGGCGGTAAACGTGTGCGTCCGTCTTTTGTTATTTTAAGCAGTGAATATGGGGATTCACCTAGAAACAAAGATACTTATAAAATTGCTGTTTCGTTAGAATTGATTCATATGGCAACTTTAGTGCATGACGATGTGATTGATAAAAGTGATAAACGAAGAGGCCGTTTGACTATCAGTAAAAAATGGGATCAAGATACAGCGATATTAACAGGGAATTACTTATTAGCTTTAGCTTTAAAACACATTGCATCAATTGAAGACAAAAGAATACATACAATTTTATCACATGCTATTGTAGATGTATGTCGTGGGGAACTCTTCCAATTCCAAGATCAATTCAACTCAAACCAACCTGTTACAAATTATTTACGTCGAATTAACCGCAAAACAGCTTTGTTGATTCAATTAGCGACAGAACTAGGTGCATTATCTGCACATGCAGATACTAAAACGGCTAATAAAATGAAAAGAATCGGACATTATATTGGAATGAGTTTTCAGATTGTCGATGATATTCTAGACTTTACAAGTACTGAGAAACAACTAGGTAAACCAGTTGGCAGCGACTTAATGAATGGTCATATAACGTTACCAGTGCTATTAGAAATCAGAAATAATCCATCATTCAAACAAAAGATTGATGCATTACAACCAAATAGCCCAAAAGAAGATTTTATTTATTGTGTTAATTATATTAGACAATCTGACAGCATCGACCAATCTAAGCAAGTGAGTCGTCATTATTTACAAAAAGCAGTACGTTTGTTAGATGAATTAGAAGAAAACACAGCTACAACATGGTTTAAAAAGCTAATTAAGCGTATGGAATCTAGAAATGTATAAAAAACAATCACAAAATATTGAAAGCGCTTAAATAAACTGTTAAACTAAAAATGTATTTATTTAGATTCATAAAAATACACATCTATTTTCAGGAGGATTTGCGAAATGGAAAGAACTTTTCTAATGATTAAACCAGATGGTGTTCAACGTAATATCGTTGGAGAAATCATCACTCGTTTAGAGAAAAAAGGATTAAAACTCGTTGGCGGTAAATTTATGACTGTTTCCAAAGAATTAGCAGAAACACATTACGGTGAACATGCTGATAAACCATTCTACGAAGGTCTTGTTTCATTTATTACTTCAGCACCAGTATTTGCGATGGTAGTTGAAGGAGAAAATGTAGTAGAAGTAACAAGAAATATGATTGGTAAAACAAATCCAACTGAAGCAGCACCAGGTACTATCAGAGGTGACCTAGGCTTAACTGTAGGCAGAAATGTTATTCATGGTTCAGATTCTCCAGAATCTGCGAAAAGAGAAATCAGCTTATGGTTCGAACCTAATGAACTAAGTGTTTACACAGCCAACAATGAAGAATGGTTATACGAATAATAATATAGAGTATACAAATTAAATTCATTTTATCCAATGTAAACCAGATTGAATTACTTATTCAGTCTGGTTTTATTTTTTACCCGCTACAATAGTCAGAAAAATTTTACAATTAAATCATTTTAATTGTTTCTGTCCATATTTCACGTGTGCTATGATAGTAGGTATACTTATTATTACTAATTTGAAATGGAGTGATTGCATAATGAGATTTTTAACTTCTGGAGAATCCCATGGACCGCAACTGACTGTAATTGTTGAGGGCGTGCCAGCTAATTTAGCTGTAACAGCTGAAGATATCAACGTAGAAATGTTTAAACGTCAAGGCGGTTATGGTCGTGGTCGTCGAATGAAAATTGAAAAAGATGCAGTAGAGATTGTTTCTGGTGTACGTAATGGTTATACATTAGGAAGCCCAATTACTTTTGTAGTGACAAACGACGACTTTACACATTGGAGAAATATTATGGGTGTTGCTCCTATTTCTGAAGAAGAACAAGAACAAATGAAACGTAAAATTTCAAAACCAAGACCTGGTCATGCAGACCTTGTCGGCGGTATTAAATACAATCATCGTGATTTAAGAAACGTCTTAGAGCGTTCATCTGCAAGAGAAACAGCTGCGCGTGTAGCTGTCGGTGCCTTATGTAAAATTTTATTAAAACAATTAGGTATTGATATATACAGCCGTGTCGTTGAAATCGGTGGTATCAAAGATGACGCTGAATATGATTTGGAAACAATTAAATCTCATGAAGATAGTAATGATGTTCGTGTTATCAATGAAGAAAAAGCACAAGCAATCAGAGATAAAATCGATCAAGCTAAAAAAGACGGCGATTCACTTGGTGGTGTCGTACAAGTAATCGTTGATCATATGCCAGTCGGTGTCGGCAGTTATGTTCATTACGATCGTAAATTAGACGGCAGAATTGCTCAAGGGGTAGTCGGTATCAATGCCTTTAAAGGTGTAAGCTTCGGCGAAGGATTTAAAGCAGCCGAAAAACCAGGCAGTCAAATCCAAGATCCAATTCTTTATAATGAAGAAACAGGCTATACACGTGCTTCGAACCATCTCGGCGGTTTAGAAGGCGGAATGAGCAATGGTATGCCGATTGTAGTCAACGGTGTGATGAAGCCTATCCCAACTCTTTATAAACCATTAGCTTCTGTAGATATTGAAACAAAAGAGCCATTCAAAGCTACAATTGAACGTTCAGACAGCTGCGCCGTACCAGCAGCAAGTATCGTTTGTGAACATGCAGTAGCATTTGAAATTACGAAATCATTATTAGAAGAATTCCAATCAAACTATATGGAACAACTTCAAGCACAAGTAGAAGAACGCAGACAACGTAACATTGAATTTTAAAATCAAAGGTGATTAAGATGCAACTGATGACAACATATCAAGACAATAACTATCCTATTATTATTCAGCATGATGCAATGACTCATTTAAGTACTTTTTTGTCACAATACAGAGATGTCGCTTTCATTGTTGATAAAAATGTAGCAAGTTTTCATCCAACCAAAATAGAACAAGCAACTTCAGCTATCAAATCAAATCAGATTTCACATATGATTTCAGTAGAAGGAAACGAACAAACGAAGTCCTTTTCTGTTTATGAGTCTGTGCTTGAACAACTTTTAGAAACAGGTATCACACGTAATACATGTATAGTCGCTATCGGGGGAGGCGTGGTTGGAGACTTTGCCGGATTTGTAGCTGCAACATTATTACGTGGCGTAGATTTTATACAAGTACCAACAACCATTCTTGCACATGATTCAAGCGTTGGCGGTAAAGTAGGTATCAATACGTCTCAAGGTAAAAACTTAGTAGGTGCTTTTCATCGTCCTAAAGCTGTTATATATGACTTAGACTTTTTAACATCATTACCTTATGTTGAAATCAGCAGTGGCTATGCTGAAGTATATAAACACGCATTATTGAACGGCGAAAGTGCGCTAAGTGAAATTGAAGCAGCTTATCCAAATAAAACTGCATTATCAGAACTTAACCAATTAGATGATTTCTTACTTAAAGGTATTGAAACAAAACTGAATATCGTTGTTGCTGATGAACATGAACAAGGGAAACGCAAATTCTTAAATCTTGGTCATACCTTTGGACATGCGGTTGAATATCATGAGAAAATACCACATGGTCACGCAGTAATGATTGGTATCATTTATCAATTCATTGTTTCTAATCTCATTTTAGACACAAATTATGATATCCAACACTTCGTAGATTATATGCAAAAATTGGAATATCCGCTTAATGTTTTTTTAAATGCTGAATTCCAACCTTTATTAAATTTAATGTTAAAAGATAAGAAAAACGATCAAAATGGCGTTCAGATGGTGCTCTTGTCTGAAATTGGCAAACCAGTGGTGACACATGTTGATAATACTGTGCTCAAAAATGCATTTGAACAACTACAAAACCTGTTAAAGTGAGTGAAACTAATGAGTAAAACTGAAGAAATCAATGTTCAAGGTCCTTTACGCGGTGAAATAGAAGTACCTGGTGATAAATCTATGACACACCGTGCGATTATGTTAAGTTCATTAGCAGAAGGACAATCAACTATTTATAAACCTTTATTGGCAGAAGACTGCCTACGTACAATTCAAATATTTCGCCAACTTGGTGTTGAGTTTAAAGTTGAAGATGATAAAGTAATTGTAAATTCTCCAGGTTATCAAAAATTCGTTACACCGCATCAAACTTTGTATACGGGTAATTCAGGTACGACGACACGTATCATGGCTGGATTACTTAGTGGATTAGGAATTGATTCTGTATTATCTGGTGACGAATCTATCGGCAAACGACCTATGAACAGAGTCATTGATCCTTTAACTGAGATGGGCGCTGCAATTCGCGGTATTGATGGCAATTATACACCTTTAATTATCAATAAAGGACAAATTAAAGGCATCGATTATAAAATGCCAGTAGCAAGTGCACAAGTTAAAAGTGCCATTCTATTTGCGAGCTTATTTTCTGATGCGTCTTCTATAATTCACGAGATAGGTATTACACGCAACCACACTGAAACCATGTTTGCACATTATCAAATACCGATTAAAACTGATGGTATGACAATTGAAACGACACCACGTGCGATTGATTCTATTCAAGCCAGAGATTTTAAAGTGCCGGGTGATATTTCATCAGCTGCTTTCTTTATTGTTGCAGCATTAATTACACCAGACAGCGATATTACAATTCATAATGTAGGAATGAATGAGACACGTTCTGGTATTATAGATATAATACAGAAAATGAATGCGAACATTGAAATTTTCAATGTGACAGAAGGGGCGGAACCTACAGCTTCTTTACGCATCAAATACACACCCGATTTAAAACCACTCGACATATCAGGCGAATTAATTACACGCGCAATCGACGAAATTCCAATCGTTGCTTTGTTATGTACACAAGCACAAGGTTCAAGCGTGATTAAAGATGCAGAAGAGTTAAAATACAAAGAAACGAATCGAATTGAAACAACTTCAGATGAACTCGGCTTACTCGGCTTTGAAGTTCATCCAACCAATGATGGTTTTGTGATTCATCCATCTACATTCGAACATGCAGCAGAGGTAAGTTCTTACACTGATCATCGCATTGGAATGACCTTGGCAATTGCGTCACTATTAGGAACTGAACCGCTTTACATCAAACGATTCGATTCAGTCAACACTTCATTCCCAGAATTCTTACCTTTACTTAAATCGATAGCACAGAAAGGATAATTTGAAAGTATGGAAGATACACAAAAATTAATTGATGATATTCATCTGCAAAAAATAGATAACTTAGACAGCAGAGTTGAGCAAGCAATTTCAACAGCTGATGACGATACATTATTCATGTTAGGAGAAACACTCTATAACTATGGTTTAACTCCTCAAGGTTTAGAAGTATTCAGAGCCTTATACAATAAATATCCAAACGAACCAGAATTATTGATTTATTTCATTGATGGATTGATTTCTGAGGATAAGACAGATGAAGCTTTAGAATATTTGAGCCAAGCAGACCTGAGTACAGAACGTTTAATGTTAGAAGCAGATTTATATCAACAAATTAATATGCTTGAAGTAGCCATTGATAAAGTCCAAGAAGCGATTGAGTTAGAACCGAATGATCCCGTTCTGCATTTCGCTCTTGCTGAATTGATGTACTTCGATGGGCAATATTTACGTGCGTCTGCAGAATATGAAACAGTTCTAGAAACTGGTGAATATATGGTAAACGGGGTCAACTTGTATGCGCGACTTGCAGATAGTGCTTTACAAAGCGGTAACTATGACGATGCAATTAAATTATATGACGACATTCATGAGCAAGACATGACCCCAGAAGACTATATGAAGAAAGCATTAGCATATGAAAAAAATGAATTAGTTCAAGAAGCCATTAAAATTATGAGCACATTAATGGAAAAAGACCCTGATTACATTCAAGGCTATTTTTATCTCCAACAGCTTTATTTACATCAAAGAGATTATAAGTCGGCCATTGAAGTCGGTCACGAAGGTTTACGACTTAATGCTTTCTACAAAGAGCTAATGTTATCAACAGGTAAACTCGAATTAGATCAAGGAGATGCTGAAAAAGGGGTAAAACTCTTACTTAACGCACTAGAAGTAGATAACGCTTATCAAGAACCTTTAATTGAACTTAGCAGCTATTATCGTACTAAAGAAGATAATGAATCGATTATCGCGCTCTTACAATATGCGAGCGAAGACGATTTAGATCCTCGCTTTATGTGGAACTTAGCTTATGCGTTAGGGGCAGAAGAACGTGATAAAGAAGCGCAGCATTTCTTCGATCTCGCTTATCCTACATTTGAAAATAATCCTGATTTCTTAGGAGATTATTACTTCTTCTTAATTGAAACAGGACAAATTGCACAAGCTAAACAATTATTACCTAAATTATTAGAACTTGATCCAAACAATGATGAATGGCAACAAGAAGCTGAACGACTGCAATACGATTAAGGTGTTGGTGAATTTTAATGAGAGATTATGAAAGTTTAAATCTGCAGAAGAAAAACTTGATTGATTATTTACTCTTTCAATATGAATTTAAATCTAGGATCAGCGTTTGGGTATTGAATTTAATCAAGTCTGATATTCAGCGTTTAGAGAGCGTATATTTTGTAGATGAACCATTATCACATCGTAATACACTTGAACTTGCGGTGAATGAAACCTCAAGTATTGGAATTAAACTGACGCTTGATCAGAAGCAGTATCATAATACCAATGAAATCTTCCGTCTTATCGCATACGATAAGCCTGTGTTGGATATCAAAATTCATATCCCTAAAAGAGATATACGTATTGATGAAATTTTATTAGCACAATTGTTAACTTCACCAGAATATACGTCTCATTTGAGCGATCTGCATGCGGTCACAACGACACCGCAGGCTGAATTATCATTGATTCACCGTCTACAAAATACAATAGATTTAAGCTTGCAAATTAATGATCCTGAATACTTCTATCGACTGTCTCACTTATTAAATACGATTAAAGCGAAATCTTATAATTTCCCAACAAAGGAATGAAAGCGATGAGTATCTTGCAGTGGTGGAGATGGGCGTTATATGCACGCCCATTTCTTTTATTAGTTTTAGTTTGTAATATTTTAGGTACAATTTACGGTTACATATGGTATGGCAGTCAGTTAAAAGAAGCTGCATGGTATTATTGGATATTTATTCCAGATAGTCCCACAGCTTCGCTCTTTTTGTGTATTGCCATTTTGTTGTTCTTATTGAATAAACAGTGTTCTATCATAGAAGCATTAGCATTTATGACGCTCATCAAGTATGGTGTATGGGCTGTTATCATGAATTTGATTTTATTTTATCAATACGATGAAATTACAATCAGCGGGATGATGTTATTAGTGTCACATGGCATCATGGCATTTGAGGCCATATTATTTTATCCACGCTTCAAAATCACTTTAGGTGCAGGTCTCATTGCGATTATTTGGATATTCCATAATGACTTAATAGACTATGTCTTTATGCAGTTTCCATACTATCCGTTTATCGATACGCATTTAGAACTTGTTGCATATATTGCGTTTATATTAAGTACGCTATGCATCATTTTATATTTTTATTTAAAACCTTTGATACGACGCAAATTAATTGACCAAAGTTTACGTTCTCAGTAAAATAATGTTATAAAGGAGTGAGCATTTTGTCTTTAGTAAGTATGATAATTTATTTTGCAATATTAATGATTTTGCCGCTTTGGGCACAACATAAAGTTAAATCTAACTACGAAAAATATTCACAAGTCAGATCGACAAGTGGTAAAACTGGACGAGAAGTGGCTGAAGAAATATTACACGCCAATGGTATCAATGATGTTGAAGTACTAGAAGGTCAAGGTTTCTTATCAGACCACTATGACCCGACTAAAAAAGTAATTCGTTTATCTCCTGCGAACTACAATCGTCCAAGTGTTGCTGCAACAGCGATTGCGGCACACGAAGTAGGGCATGCGATTCAAGACGCTCAAGGTTATTTCTACTTGAGATTCAGACACGCATTGTTCCCATTAGCTAATATCGGTAGCAGCTTGTCATACATTTTAATTATGGCAGGTATCGTATTAACTTCGATGCAAATGGCAATCGGTTCTACAGCGTTATGGATTGGGATTTTCTTAATGGCATTTGCAGTTTTATTCTCAATCATCACATTACCTGTAGAATTTGATGCAAGTAAACGTGCGATGAATAATATCAAATCATTGCATATCGTTAATGACAAAGAATATAAACATGCACGCAAAGTATTGAGTGCTGCAGCAATGACATATGTAGCTTCAACAGCTGTTGCAGTTGCAGAATTATTAAGATTTATCTTAATTGCACGCTCAAGCGATTAATTTGGCTCTTTGTCAAATTCGGTTGATATATAAA
>NZ_KV840378.1:0-7269 GCF_001839185.1 Staphylococcus sp. HMSC65H10
ATTTTGGACTGTATTTATGTCCCAGCCCCTTTTTAAGTAGCTTATATTGAACTTTATGCATTTCACATTTAATTTAGAAGTATAAGTAAAAAAAAGGAGCGGTTAAAATGGAAAATGAACAAATTGTCTTCGCACAATTTCCAGACGGATTACCAGATGAACAAACGTTTCGTTATGAACCAGCTGAAATCATAGAGCCAAAACAAGGTGAAGTGTTATTAGAAACAGCATACCTATCAATTGATCCTTATTTTCGTAATGGCATGATTAAAGGGGCTTCTTATGTGACAGCCTTCAAAATTGATCAACCAATATGGGGAAGAGGGCTCGCAAAAGTAATTCAATCAAAAGACAATACAGTCAAAGAAGGAGACATTGTCAGAGGTCTGTTTGAATGGAAACGTTATAATACAATGCCGGCAGAAGATTTAGAAGTGCTAAATGTCGATGATGATATACCAGTGCATTGGTATTTAGGTGCTTTAGGTGCAACGGGTCAAACAGCTTACCATGGGTTGTTAGAAATCGGTCAACCAAAAGCCGGTGAAACGGTTGTTGTTTCAGCAGCATCAGGTGCTGTCGGTTCAGTCGTCGGCCAAATAGCGAAAATCAAAGGCTGCTATGTAGTAGGTATTGCCGGAGGTAAAGCTAAAACACAATACCTCATAGATGAACTTGGATTTGATGACGCAGTCGACTACAAAAAAGAGGATTATGCTGAAGCATTAGCTAAAGCAGTACCAAATGGTGTCGATGTATACTATGAAAATGTCGGCGGTACAGTTGCGAATGAAGTATTTAAGCATTTAAATTCATTTGCGCGAATACCTGTGTGTGGTTCAATCTCTAACTATAATGATAAAGAAATATCATATGAACCCGCTGTTCAACCAATGTTGATTAAAAATCAAGCATTGATGCAAGGGTTTTTAGCTTCTCAATTTAAAGATGATTTTGAACGTGCTGAAAAAGACTTAGCACAATGGATCAAAGATGGAAAGCTCAAAACAAAAACGTCATTAGTAAAAGGCTTCGGCAACATCCCAGGTGCATTCAGAGCACTCTTTACAGGTAAAGAAATTGGTAAACAAATCGTTCAAGTTTCTTCCGTATTAGATTAATCATTTAGGCATTCTAAAGGTGACACACCACTTTTATAATGCCTATTTTTCATTGCAGTCCTTTAAAGAAACCTCTATACTTAAGTGAAAATATACAATCAGCAGGAAAGAACGAGGGGATAGAGATGGAGAAACAAAATCAACCTGATGCGAAAACGATTAGAATTATCGCCATAATTGCGATTGTTTTAGGCGTACTAGGTATTGTTAAGTATATATGGGCTGAATATCACCCCACAAATCCGTTAGATAAAGAAACAAAAATCAATACACCTACAATTTTTATGCATGGTTATGGCGGCAGTGTGAATTCATTACGCTTCTTTGAAACACAGGCACAAAAAGAAGGCTATACGAAAAAGCCGGTCGTCGCGACAGTAGGGGCAAATGGCCATGTCACTTTAAAAGGTAAATTTGATACGAAAGATAAACACCCGATTGTTTTAGTTAATTTGAAGGATAACGAAAATGGTGACATGAAACTGAATGCATTTTGGATTAAAAATGTACTTGAAGCGTTACAACAAGATTATCAATTTAAACAATTCAACATTGTGACACATTCTATGAGTAATATGTCGTTTGCGAAGTACATGTTAGACAATAGTAATAATCCAGACTTGCCGACTTTACATAAACAAGTCAATATCGCAGGTATATTTAATGGCATCATCGGTATGGGAGATGAACCAGGAAAAGTAACATTAGATAAAAATGGGAAGCCTGATCAAATGACAGATGGTTATGTAGAAATATTGAAGTTGAAAAAAGATCCTGCCTATAAAAATGTAGAGATCTTAAATATTTATGGAGATATCCAAGATGGTACGCACAGTGATGGCCGTGTGACAAATGCTTCTTCTAAATCTTTAAAATATATTATGATAGATCATGCGAAAAGTTATCGTGAACTTTTGATAGAAGGTAAACAAGGTCAACATAGTCAACTTCATGAGAGTGGTAAAGTTGCGAAAAACATCTTTAAGTTCTTATGGGGTAGTAAGCAAGGTTAGAAAAATCTCAATTCGGCAATACTAATAATATAATGACAAATAGATTGGAGCGGATGAAATGACACAAAATGAACAAATTGTGTTAGCACACTATCCAGAAGGATTGCCGAAAGCAGAGGACTTTCGCTTTGAAACAATTGATATTGCTTCACCTGAAGAAGGAGAAGTCACAATTGAAACAGCTTATATTTCAGCTGATCCTTATATGCGTAATCGTATGAAGCCGAAAACGAATTCTTATATCGGCGGTTTTGAATTAGACCAGCCAATTGTAGGTTTAGCAGTAGGACAAGTAACAGAATCCAATCATTCTGACTTTAAAAAAGGTGACACAGTGTCTGGTATGTTGCCATGGCAAAAATACAGTACAGTGAAAGCTGATGATTTAATGCATTTGCCAGATTTAGATGTACCACCTTATTTATTCTTAGGTGTTTTAGGCATGACTGGTCAAACAGCTTATCACGGCTTGTTAGATATCGGTCAACCAAAAGCTGGTGAAACAGTCGTGGTTTCAGCGGCTTCTGGCGCAGTCGGTGCAGTGGTTGGCCAAATCGCAAAAATCAAAGGTGCCCGTGTTGTCGGTATTGCAGGCGGAGATCAGAAAACAAGTTATCTTATTGATGAACTAGGCTTTGATGAAGCGGTGGATTATAAGAAAGAAGATTATGCAGAAGCCTTAGCTCAAGCAGTACCGGACGGCGTAGATGTCTACTTTGAAAACGTTGGCGGAACTGTCGCAAATGAAGTATTTAAACACTTAAATACATTCGCACGTATACCGGTATGCGGTTCTATTTCTAAATATAATGATACAGAAGTTTCTTACGAACCCGCAGTGCAACCGATGTTAATTAAACATCAAGCATTGATGCAAGGTTTCTTAGTGCATCAATTCAAAGATGACTTTGCGCGTGCAGGTCAAGAATTAGCACAATGGGTTAAAGAAGGTAAGATTAAAACGAAAACATCTGTAGCAGAAGGTTTTGACCAAGTCCCTAAAGCCTTCAATAATCTTTTCACAGGTGAGAATTTTGGTAAACAAGTGATAAAAATTTCTAATGTATTAGATAAATGAGGTGTATAGATGATGAAAGCAATTGGAGCAGATCGTGCCTTTCAATTATCAGAGGGCAATTTATTTTATGAATTTGATAAAGAAAAACCAACGCCAAAAGATAGAGAATTATTAATTAAAGTTAAAGCAATCAGCGCAAACCCAATTGACACTAAACAACGTCAAAGACCTATTGAACAACCGCCTAGAATTTTAGGATATGATGCGGTAGGTGTTGTTGAAGCAACAGGAGATAACTGTGAACTTTACCAAGTTGGCGATGAAGTCTTTTATTCTGGTTCATTGAAATTTGATGGTTCTAATGCCGAATATCAAACGATGGATGAACGTTATGTGGCGACCAAACCTAGCAATGTATCTTATACAGAAGCGGCAAGTCTTCCATTAACTTCTATTACGGCGTATGAAGTTCTTTTCGATATTTTCAATATCTCTACGAACCCTGATAATAATAAAGGCAAAACTTTATTAATTATCAATGGTGCAGGCGGTGTCGGCAGTATTGCGACACAAATCGCTAAAGCATACGGACTTAAAGTCGTTACGACAGCAGGCAGAGAAGAAACTAAAGCCTGGTCAGAAAAAATGGGTGCAGATTTAGTAATCAATTATAAAGAAGATATGAAAGCACAACTTGAAGCTAATAATGTTAAAGACTTTGACTTTATTTTCTGCACGTTCGATACAGATTTATATTATGAAACAATGATTGATCTTGTAAAAGCACGCGGTACACTTGCGACGATTGTCGCATTCAATGAAAAACAAGATTTGAACTTGTTGAAAGGTAAAAGTTTAACATTTGGACATGAAAATATGTTTGCACGTTCATTGAATAATATAGATGTGATTCAATATCACCGTTATTTAACAGACGTTTCTAAAAAAGTAGAAGCGGGTGTTTATCAACCGACAGTGACGAAAGTCTTCGATGAATTAACGCCAGAAACACTATTTGAAGCGCATCAATTACTAGAAGACCATGTGATGAAAGGTAAAATTGTGTTTGATATGGAATCATAATTAAAATATAAATGACACTAGAAGAATGCTGACAAAGCGAAATTCTAGTGTCATTTTTTATAAGACGGAAAAATTGCTTATTCATATCGGTCATTCTAAGATAAGGGCACAAACATATAAAGAAAGGAACGATATAAATGAAAGCAATCGGTGCAGATCGAGGATTTGAATTATCTGAAGGTAATTTATTCTATGAATTTGATAAAACGAAGCCTGAACCAAAAGGCAATGAATTATTAGTAAAAGTCAAAGCCATCAGTGTTAATCCTGTAGATACTAAAATTCGCCAAGCGCCTGTTGAAAAAGCACCACGTATTTTAGGGTTTGATGCGGCAGGTGTGGTAGAAGCAACAGGACCAGATTGTGAATTATTTAAAGTCGGCGATGAAGTTTACTATTCAGGTGCGAGCTTTTATGATGGCTCAAATGAAGAGTACCAAGTGATGGATGAACGTTATGTAGGTAAAAAACCAAGCAATTTAACATTTACAGAAGCAGCTAGCTTACCGTTAACAGCACTAACAGCGTATGAAGTGTTATTCGATACGTTCAACATTTCATCTAATCCTGAAAATAATAAAGGCAAATCATTATTCATTATTAACGGAGCAGGCGGTGTCGGCAGTATCGCAACACAAATTGCGAAAGCTTATGGATTAGAAGTAGTGACAATTGCTGGACGTGAAGAAACAAAAGCTTGGTCAGAAAAAATGGGTGCTGACTTAGTGATTAATCATAAAGAAGATATCAAAGCACAATTAGATGAACATCAAGTTGCGCCATTTGATTATGTTTTCTGTACGTATGACACGGATGGCTATTATGAATTAATGATTGATTTAGTTAAAGCACGTGGTCATATTGTCACAATTGTGGCCTTTGATGAAAAACAAGATTTAAACTTATTGAAAGGTAAGAGCGTGACATTCACACATGATTATATGTTTGGTCGTGCGGACTATGGTTTAAATGTGATTACGTTCCACCGTCATTTGACAGATTTGACTAATAAGGTAGAAGCGGGTACGTATAAACATACGAAAACGAAGGAAATACAAGGGCTAACTACAGAAACACTATATGAAGCGCATCAACTATTAGAAAATCAATCCATGATTGGTAAGTTAGTGATTAATATGGAAAATGAATAATTATTTTTGAAGCACCGGGAATCATTTTCTCAGTGCTTCTATTTTTAGTGCATAATAAATTTGATAAGTTTTTTTATGAGAAGAAAAGTAATTGTATAAATGAGATTGAAAAGCGTCATAGCGGGTAATTACATGTTATCAACAAATTTAGGAAGGGATTATTGGTATGAAAGAGAAAAAGATTACCAAAGTGTTTTGGTTTGCGCTCGTCATTTGTACATTATTTGTAATCTATGGTGCGATTTTCCCAAAACAACTTGAAGCAGGGACACAACAAATTACAACTTTCATCGCTAAATACTTTACGTGGTATTATCTGATTTTATTATTAGTGATATTGATTGTATGTATTTACTTACTCTTCTCACGTTATTCAAATATCACTTTGGGAGAAGAAGGAGAAGATCCAGAGTTTTCACTGCAATCATGGTTTGCGATGTTATTTAGTGCAGGTATGGGTATCGGTTTAGTTTTCTGGACAACAGCTGAACCTATCAGTCATGCATTTACACAAACGCCGATACATAAAGCTGGAACTCAAGCAGCCATTGATGATGCGATGCAGTTTGCGTTCTTCCACTGGGGCGTTCATGCTTGGGCCGTATACGGTATTGTTGCGTTAGTATTCGCTTATTTCAGTTTCCATCGTGGTTATGCAGGTTTAGTGAGTGCAACGTTGGTACCGTTATTAGGTGAAAAACGTATGAATGGACCGCTTGGCGGTACCATTGATGTATTAGCAATTATTGCGACAGTAACAGGTGTTGCGGCAACACTTGGGTTTGGTGCGTTACAAATTAACGAAGGATTAAACTATTTATTCAAAGTACCATCTAACTTCGGCATGCAAGTTATTATCGTGATTATTGCGACGTTCTTATTTACATGGAGTGCATGGTCAGGTATCGATAAAGGGATTAAAACTTTAAGTAATATTAATATGATTTTAGCATTTATCGTTTTAATTGTATTATTCGCAGTCGGACCGACACTCTTTACTTTAAATAACTTTACAAACTCATTAGGTAATTATATTTACAATTTCTTTGGGATGAGTTTACGTATTCCGCAAAACGGCGGAGAAAAATTCCAATGGATGCAGAACTGGACAGTCTTCTATTGGGCATGGTGGATTTCATGGGCACCATTCGTAGGAATCTTTATTGCGCGTGTGTCACGCGGTCGTACTATTAAAGAGTTTATTTTAGGTGTTTTATTTGTACCAGCCTTAGTTTGTTTCTTCTTCTTTGCAGTCTTCGGATCAGCTGCAATCTATTTACAGAAAAACGGTATTGCGGATATTGCGAAAGAAGCAACAGAAACAGCTACCTTCGCAACTTTACAACACTATCCGCTCGGCTTTTTATTAAGTCTGGTTTCGTTAGTAGTTATCATGATTTTCTTCGTCACTTCAGCAGACTCAGCAACTTATGTGCTTGGTATGTTAAGTGCAAAAGGAAGTATCCACCCAGCTTCAGCAATTAAAGTATCTTGGGGTGTGATTTTAGCACTATTTGCGTTGATTATGATTTATACAGGCGGAACACAAGCGATTCAAAACTTATTAATTATCGCAGCACTGCCATTCTCAATCGTTATTATTTTAATGATGTGGTCGTTATTTAGAGCATTAGGTGAAGAAAAGCCACGGTACCAACAACCCAGATATAAACATTCGGAAGTTTTATCGCATAAAAGTAACCGGGAAGAAATAGAAGAATAGTAAAAAAATGAAGGCATAAGTTGCTTTATCATAAGATAAACAAACTTATGCTTTTATTTTTTACAATAAAATTTATTGTGTTTTTTTATAAATGAGTCGGGGTATAAAAAAAGTAATGTCACAAACATTGATATGAGGAGGTGCAGCACCGTGAGAAGAT
>NZ_KV840379.1:0-257 GCF_001839185.1 Staphylococcus sp. HMSC65H10
CCGCTGGGAAGTTCGGTACTGTCACTTTATCTTTGACCTCTTGTTCAGTTGTGCCTTGGCCGAACGGTTTTTCAATTGGTTTGACTGTTGGTTCATAAGTGTCTGAATCTTTTGGACCGACTGTAACTTTCACATTCACTGTATCTGTTGTTTTATCTGGATAAGTCACTGTAACCGGTACTTCGAACTCGCCGCTAGTTTGACCGTCAGGAATTTTTGTTTCATCTACAGTAATAATTGGTTGGTCGCCCTCTTTA
>NZ_KV840380.1:0-348 GCF_001839185.1 Staphylococcus sp. HMSC65H10
TAACTGCATATCTTTACCATCTGTCGTGCTCATATGTTTTTCATATTCATCCAATCGTAAAAAACCGCTAATGAGATCGATATTGTCACTGATGTGATGAATTTTAACTTTTTCATTAATGTGCAAAGACTCAACTTTTTCAAATATGGATAAAACTGTGTTTTTTTGATCATAGACCCCTAAAATCTGAGATAAATTACATTGATGATCGAGGTCAATCATTAAAACCTTAGCGCCTGAATCAGCCAGGTATTCAGCAAAATTGTAAGATAGTGTAGTTTTGCCGACACCGCCTTTAATAGCTGCGAATGTGATGATTTCCATCTTAACACCTCCACGCTCATTATA
>NZ_KV840381.1:0-1668 GCF_001839185.1 Staphylococcus sp. HMSC65H10
GGTTATTTTGATTCATTTATTTGTTCCTCCAATTGTTTGATTTTTTCACTTTGTTCATTTGTAATGTCATTTAATTGCTGTATTGCTCGAAGTGACCATGAAACCATTTCATAAAGATTTACACCGTCTTTATGGATGAATTCAGGCGGTGTTTGGTAACCGTCGCCGATAATTAAACCATGATGATTGTATTCATCAGTGTTGAGCTCCTCTATACTATTTTTCTTGTATTTATATTGGTAAAGCTGCAATTCATTAGCAATAACATTTAATGCGTCATAATCCCATTTTTTTATATCTTTTTTGTAATCCACTAAAGATGAGTTATAGAATGCTTCAGCTCTAATAGGCTTATAACCAATATTACCGCCGTTATAAAGCAAGTTGTTAGTAACTCTTACTTCACCTGTTGATGTACCGATATAAAAATTAGTGCTTGTTGTACGGATACTTTCAGATTGTATCCACCTGCACTGTAAATCACCATATGTTGGATTACCGTTGTTATAACCTTTGTAGTCTGTTATACGAACTCGGTTATTTGCTTTAAGATATAAATATCCACTTCTGGATTGAAAATCTCCATAAAAGTTTCTTGCGTGAAAACTACCTGTTCCAATATTTCCAAATTTATCTGTAGCGTATACGACAGGTTCATATTCCCCTTCAGTTTGTCCAGAAAAACCCGCTTTTTTAAACCTTAGTCCTGAACCTGCTTGACCTTTATCGTCATAGATTTCACCGAATAGCAATGTACCATCCGTATCTTTAGCATTGTCGTTATCTTTGAGGTAAAAACTGAATTCGTTAGTACCTGGACGAGAATAAACTTGAGGTCGAATATATACAGATGCTTCCCAAGTTTCAATGTTTGTTGTATATCTGGATCGAGTATAGATACGACTATTTTCAGAGTGCAGGAATACAACTCCATAAGTAGACGAAAGGCGCACACCACGTGAATTATCATTAAATAAATCGTAATGAAATTCTAATGCACCGGCTTGTTCAGAACCGACGCCGCCGGACATCATTGTGGATAGTCCTTTTTCAGTCATATAAAGGTTATATCCTGTTTTTTTATTTCTGGAAAGAATATATCCATCTTTAATTCCAATTTCTGCACTAGGTGTATCAGTTACGCCACCCCATGTCCTTGTGAATGTACCACGGGATAATATTTCTTGATTCTTGATTGATAAATAATTTGTAGTGTCCCCGCCACGTATACCTAAGTTATTTACATTGATGTCTAAACCTTCTGGTGATAAGTTTAAACGATTAATGATTTCATCTTTACCGACTTTATTATTTACGTTACCAGCTAACACTTGGAAGTCTTTATTCACATTGATGTTGACACGGTCACCCTTCAACATAATGCCATCGGGGCCAACAGTATGTGATTGAATATTGCCATTTTCATCATATGACAATGTCAGACCTGTTGTTGTATTAACAGTTAAATCACTGACTACTTTTGACAGTGTTTTTCTGCTTGCGTTAAATTCCTCTTTTGTTGCTCTAGCGTTAATGTCAGTACCATTCTGATTAATCTGTGTTTGCATAACACTAAGCGTTTTATCAGTTTCTGCTTTTGCTTTATCAATATCTGCTTTGACATCTTCCGGTGCGGGCGTCCAGTCCGTAGCTTTGTTGCCTTTTTCT
>NZ_KV840382.1:0-3020 GCF_001839185.1 Staphylococcus sp. HMSC65H10
TTTTTATATATCAACCGAATTTGACAAAGAGCCATTAAATATGAGGGTTGAAGAAGGAGAAATCTTCGGCTTTATTGGTCCGAACGGTTCAGGTAAATCAACGACAATTAAGACGATGTTAGGCCAATTAAAACCAAGTTCCGGGAGTGTTACGTTATTTGGTAAGGATGCGTTTAAAGAAGCAGTAGCCATACATGAACGCATTGCGTATGTCCCAGGTGATGTGAATTTGTGGCCGAATTTAACTGGAGAAGAAGTTATTGAGTTCTTATTAAGTTTACAAAAGTCAGTGAACCATGAACGTAAACAAATGTTAATTCGAGATTTTGAGTTGGATATTCACAAGAAATGCAGTGCGTATTCTAAAGGGAATCGACAAAAAGTTGCTTTGATTGCCGCACTAAGTATGGAAGTAGATTTGTATATTTTTGATGAACCAACGTCTGGTTTAGACCCTTTAATGGAACGTGTCTTCCAGCATCACGTAAAAGCGTGCCGTGAGCGTGGAAAAACAGTACTATTATCAAGCCATATTCTTTCTGAAGTAGAACAACTATGTGACCGTGTAGGAATTATACGTAAAGGTGAATTAATAGAAACAGGCACATTAGATGAAATGCGTCATTTAACACGTATGCGCTTTACCGTCATGACACAAGAGATACTAACACATTTAGAAGCGCAACCAGGTGTACATGATGTAACCAAACAAGATGAAACGTATCAATTTCAAGTGGATACTGATCAAACCAGTACAGTGATTCAATATTTAAGTCGCTTCAACATTAAAAAGTTAGAAAGCCAACCGATGACTTTAGAAGATTTATTCTTACGACACTATGGCGAGCAGCTAAAAGAAGGTGAGTAAGATGACACAAAAGCGACTGACACTTTCTAAGATAATGTTGTTTTATTTGAAGCGGAATAAATGGTCTATCATCTTTTGGTTAGTAGGATTAATCGCATTAACCTTAATGATTCCACAATCATTTGCGAATTTGTATCCTGATAAACAAGCATTAGTACCACTGTTTGAAATGTTTAAGAATCCTGCGATGCAAGCGATGCTTGGTAAATTCTCTTTAGACCAAATGACTATAGCGACGATGTTCAGCTATGAGATGTTGATGTTTACTGTGATTCTCGTCAGTATTATGAATATCTTATTTGTTTCGAAAGATTCAAGAGGGGATGAAGAAGCGGGACGTTTAGCGATGTTATCTGCTTTACCGATAGGACGTGCGACATTGATTTTGAGTACGATAATTCAACAAGGAATCATTAATGTCATTTTAGGTATATCTATCAGTATAGGTTTGATGTTTACAGGTATTGATCATTTTACTGTTGAAGGTGCATGGCTATATGGCATGCTTATTGCGGTATCAGGTTTTATGATAAGTATGTTGACATTACTTGTCGCGCAATTAACCACGACACAAAGTCAGACAACAGGCATCAGTATTAGTTTGTTATTGATAATGTATTTAATCCGTGCCATAGGCGATGTGTCGGCTTCTTGGCTTTCTTACATTGTTCCGCTTGGTTGGATCACACGCGCTGATATTTATAGTCATAATCATTGGTGGCCGGTTGCTGCGTTATTTGGAATGTCTCTCATATTATTAATTATTGCGGAGATATTGAATAGACACCGTGATATGGAGTCTGGGTTATTGCCAACGTTTAAAGGGCATTCGCGTGCATCATCTTTATTAAAATCACCTTTAGGACTACAACTTCATTTACAGCGTACGGGAATAATCGTTTGGGCTATAGGTATGTTGATGCTAGGTTTATCGTATGGTTCGGTATTTGGAGATTTAGAAAATTTCTTTAAAGAAAATCCGCTGTTACAAAGAATGTTGACTGGCAAAGGAAATAACTATGCTGAACAATTTGTGCCGATATTGATGGCAATTATGGGCATGATTTCAACGATACCTGTTTTAATGGCAATCTTTAAAATCCAAAAGGAAATCAGATTAAGCCATACAGAAAGTATACTGGCTTTGCCCATACATCGCATACGTTATTTAATGAGCTTTATTTGGATTGGATTGATCAACAGTGTCTTGATGATTAGTTTAGCTGCGTTAGGAATGTATATGGGTGCTGTCTCAAGTATGGATAAACCTATTGCTTTTAATAAAATCTTCACTGCAGGGTTAGTTTTTATTCCAGCAATATTAGTCTTTGCGGGGTTGGCTGTCTGTATTATCGGTTGGTTTAAGAAAGGGAGTTTAATTGTCTATCCCTATTTAGCTTATTCTTTCTTAGTCGTATATCTAGGGCAATTATTAAATATAAAGCAATGGTTGAAAAAAGTGACGCCGTTTGGGCATGTACCACGTCTGCCGATTGCGGATATGGATTGGTCTGCGACTATAATTATGCTTGTGATAGCAACGATACTATTTATTTTGGGCATTGTTGGTTTTAAATATAAAGATATTTCTTAGACATGAATATAGAAAACAATTCAAAAAAATTAAATTCTAATCGCTGATATATCTTTTTCTATGAAAATATGGTAGATTTAGAGGGTCATTACAGAGCATGGAGGAGAACATGGAACAAACATTACCTAATTGCCCGAGCTGTGGTTCGGAATATACGTATTTAGATGGTGCGTTATTTGTCTGTCCGATGTGCGGACATGAATGGACGCAAGATTCAGTAGAAGAAGCTGAGGAAGCGTTAAAAGTACGAGATGCCAATGGTCAAGAATTACAAGACGGTGACACTGTGACAGTGATTAAGGACTTGAAAATCAAAGGTGCTTCATCTGTGATTAAGCAAGGTACGAAAGTTAAAGGTATCCGTCTAATAGATCCTGAAGACGGTCATGACATCGATTGTAAAATTCCAGGTGTCGGTCAAATCGGTTTAAAATCGATTTATGTTAAGAAAATCAAATAGTCTTGTATCGATGTAAACAGATATCAGCGTTGGAAAGCCCTCCTATTCAAACCGAGTAGGAGGGCTTTTTGTGTGCGCTCGGCATGATTAACAACTTG
>NZ_KV840383.1:0-2947 GCF_001839185.1 Staphylococcus sp. HMSC65H10
ATCTCATCAACCGAATTTATTATAGAGCCTTTATCTTTTGCGTTTACGGCCTAAGCCCATCGCATTTTCCATTTTTTGTAATGTACGTGAAGAAGCTTTAATAGCTTTGTCTCGACCAAGATCTAAGATTTCATCTAGTTTATCTGAATGGTAGTAATCGTTATAGCGTTCTTGGAATTCTGTTAAGAAGTTTTTAACGACTTCTGCTAAATCACCTTTAAAGTCGCCATAGCCTTTACCTTCATAACGTTTTTCAAGGTCTGAGAATGATTCGTCAGTTAGGCTTGAATAAATAGAAAGAAGATTGCTGATACCTGGTTTATTATCTTTGTCATATTTAATGATGCCATCTGAGTCAGTTACAGCACTTTTGATTTTTTTAGCTGCTGTATTTGGATTATCTAATAAAGAGATGTAGTTTTTCGTATTATCATCACTTTTACTCATTTTTTTAGTAGGGTCTTGAAGACTCATGACACGACCACCGATTTTCGGCATACGTACTTCTGGTTTTACTAAGACATCGTTGTAGCGGCTGTTGAAGCGGTCTACAAGATTTCTTGTTAATTCGAGATGTTGTTTTTGGTCTTCGCCGACAGGTACGATATTCGTATTGTAAAGTACGATATCAGCTGCCATAAGTGGCGGATAAGTTAAAAGACCAGCAGGGATACCTTCTGTTTGTTTAGATGATTTATCTTTGAATTGTGTCATACGTTCTAATTCGCCTACAGAAGAAATAGTTGTCAGCATCCATCCTGCTTGAACGTGTGCAGGAACCTCTGATTGAATAAATAATGTTGATTTTTCTGGGTCGATTCCTGATGCTAAGTAAATTGCGGCTAATTGACGGATGCGCTCACGCAATTTCAGTCTGTCCTGCGGTACTGTAATCGCATGTTGATCTACGATGCAGAAGAAACAATTATAATCATCTTGGACTTCACTGAATTGTTTAAGTGCACCGATGTAGTTGCCTAATGTTGGAATTCCACTTGGTTGAATTCCTGAAAATAGAGTTTCCATTTAAGATGCCCACTTTCTTACGTAATATAGTAATGGTTTCATTATAGCAGTATTTTAAATATTTGTAATGTGTGTTAAAATATAGATGTAGCTAAATTTTTAACCTCATACCCGTGTGGCATTTTATATTCAAAATATTGAAAAGCTATCGTCATTTTAGCTATTCGATCTCAAGAATTCGGTATGTTTTAAATTTTCTATAAATAATCCCTTTTTTCTCATTTAATTTTAATGTTGAAAGGGTATACTTTAATCATAGAGTTAAGAGAAGGAAATTTTAACGTGTAGACAAAGTTTAAGTTGAAGGTAACACGAGTTATTTGGACATAGATGAGTACTGCGTTTTGATTTTAGATAAATTCCTTAACTAAATCTACAAAATCAATGAATTTAATTCATGATAAATAGGAGAGTGAGATGTATGGTAACACTATTCACATCACCAAGCTGCACATCTTGCCGTAAAGCGAAAGCATGGTTACAAGAACATGACATTCCGTATACGGAGCGTAACATTTTTTCAGAACACTTAACAATTGATGAAATTAAACAAATCTTAAAAATGACAGAAGACGGAACAGACGAAATTATTTCAACTCGTTCTAAAACATATCAAAAACTAAACGTGGACATTGATTCATTACCACTACAAGAATTATATACAATTATTCAAGATAACCCAGGCTTATTACGCCGTCCGATTATCTTAGATGAAAAACGTTTACAAGTTGGTTATAACGAAGATGAAATTCGTCGTTTCTTACCAAGAAAAGTGCGTACGTTCCAACTACAAGAAGCGCAACGTATGGTGGACTTATAGGATTTAAAATCCAATTAAATGAATGTGAGGGGCTGCAGTGCAAAAGTACTGTGGCTTTTTGCATGTAATAAAAAAGATCAACTACTGATATAAGTAGTTTTTATAGAGTGTTTTCAGGGAATATGTTATTATAATAGGCCAACGGTAGAGCAGTTATGCCTTTATAAACAAATAAATTGTAATTTGCACACCGTTTTTATACAATATGGGTACTATTCTAGGTTGTCGACAAAGTAGACGCTGCCTAGACTCTAGAAAAGTTTGTCTAAAGTCTAGATATTGCTATTCATCGACTGTAAGGAGTGAGATGATATGAGAATAGAGCGCGTAGATGATACAACTGTTAAACTTTTCATAACGTATGGTGACATTGAAGCAAGAGGTTTCAAAAGAGAAGACTTATGGACAAACCGTCAACGTGGTGAAGAATTCTTCTGGTCAATGATGGAAGAAATCAATGAAGAAGAAGACTTTGTAGTTGAAGGTCCATTATGGATTCAAGTACATGCTTTTGAAAAAGGTGTGGAAGTCACTATTTCTAAATCTAAAAACGAAGAAATGATGAATTTAAATGATGATAGTATGAACAGTGAATTCGATCGTCAATTAAACGAATTGCTTGAACAGACTTTCGAAGAAGAACATGAAGAAGCTGAACAAAAACAGCAATCACGTTCAAATCGCTCTCAAGCAAGAGATCGTTTCCAACAACCACGTCGTACTAATGGTCGTTTAGTTATTGTTAAATTTGAAGATTTAGAATCTGTCATTGATTATGCACATCACCATAATCAACCAACTGATGACTTTGAAGATTTATTATATATGTTGAATAACGAATATTATTATGCAATTCATTTTGATGACAGCGTAGTAGAAGAAACAATCAATGACTTCTACAGTCAATTGTTAGAATTTGCAACGCCAAGTGATCATTCTGAAGTTTATTTAAATGACTACGGTAAAATCATTATGAGCCATAATGTAACTGCACAAGTACGTCGTTTCTTTAACGATACAACAGAAGCATAATATAAAATAAGTTGAAACCTGTCCTGACAAGGGCAGGTTTTTTTAGGCTCTTTGTCAAATTCGGTTGAT
>NZ_KV840384.1:0-506 GCF_001839185.1 Staphylococcus sp. HMSC65H10
TATCGACAAGGTATTCACTGTCTATAACTTCATACACTTCACTTAATAATTTGTTATGTTGAATGTTCAAATTTATAAATGTGTTGTTTAAATCATCGTACAAAGCTTTCTCACGTGTAACTGCGCCAATATCATCAGCTTTTTCGGCAGTCGCATTTATCCACTGTCCGTTCCAGTATCTACGTAACACTGCTACTTTAGGATTACTAGTGTCTAACCACAACATATCATTGACTGGATTTTCCGGCGCATCTTGCGACTTAATAATTTTCTTTTCGAAATACTGTAATTGACTGTTAGTCTCCCTAACAATAGTATTCACATTGCTGAAGTTATCATTTAAGCGATTACTTCAGCTTCTAAATACAACGGAGGCGTAAAATCTCTATCTTTTATACGTACCATATCGCCAATATGAACAATTTCATGCGGTTGATATGTTTTAATATCTAGAGATGTTACTTCATAACTGATTTTTTCTTTTTTACGTTTGTTCAATTCAGTTG
>NZ_KV840385.1:0-359 GCF_001839185.1 Staphylococcus sp. HMSC65H10
GCATTAGATACAGCAGTAACTGTTGAAGCAGATCAAAATGCAACGCAAGAGTCTGTGAACAAAGCAACTTCTGAGTTAGAAAAAGCAATCGAAAATAAAGTGACTCAAGATAAAGTCGATGCCTTCAACAAAGCACTTGAAGCATTGAAAGTACAACTTGCAAGCTCAAGAACAGTGGTTAAAGATAACTTCACACCAAACAGTGTTGCTCCATTCGAAGATGCACAAGCGGTGGCACAAGGCATCGTGAACAATCCAGAATCTGTAACAGTAGAACAAGTTGTCAAAGCAACAGAAGTCTTGAAATCAACACAATCAAGCTTAGTAACCAAAGCAGATAAATCAGAACTTGAAAAAGT
>NZ_KV840386.1:0-2121 GCF_001839185.1 Staphylococcus sp. HMSC65H10
CTGGTACTTGCACCTATGTGAAAATGATTTAATGATAAAGGCGGTGCGTTAAATGAATGAATATAAAGAGGGATATATATTGGAAGAGAAAAATATTCTATTAAAAAAGATTGTTAAAACTAAAGGTGATGGTAGTAAAGGCAATCCAGTCAGAAAAATAACGCAATATTATAGTCAACAAAGAGATCTAATTTTTCAATTAGATCCATTTGTTGATAATGAAATGATTTCATCAGCATCTAACACACTTAATTCAGCTGAAACAAAATGCCCTAAAGAATGAATTAGTTTTTTCATGTCAGTTATATCCTTGTTTTTAATTTTGCGATAATAATGCGTTTCATCATTACCTAGATATGAAATAGCTTTAGCGAGTTTCACTATTGAGTTATTATCAATTTTTTTAATACATTGTGCAAGTGGTTTAGCTTTTATATCATCAAAATTTTCATCTTCTTTCATGTATATTAAGTAATCTTTAACCAAAAACTCAATAGCTTTTCTGTACCCTACTCCAGCTATTTCATTTAGTTTCTTATTTTCAGCTTGCTTGGATTGTAAATAAATCTCTTTGAATTTTGGGGAAATTTTTTCCAATGATTTTGGAAAGGGATAATAAACATCTGGTATTTCAGGATATTCTAATAACTCTGTTCTGTATCCGGCTATCGAGTTATCAAAACGGTAATCAACTTGATACTCCAAACAATAAAATCTTTTACATTTTGGATGAGAGCATTGAAATGTGATTACTAAATTACTTTCTAATTTTGCATTTAAAGCACTATGAAGAGAAACTTTAGGTTCAGCGTAATTATGGCAAATAGGACATTTATCTAAATAATAAAATAAGACATTTAAATAGCTGTTACCGGATTCGTTTGAACATTTTAAAATCGATTTTTCCATGTAAAGCACCTCGCTTTAGTTATTAAATTTAATTATACAAAAATAATAAAAGAAAGTATAGGTAGTATGTATCAAGAGAATTGTCGAGCAATTGGAACAAGAGTTACAAAGTAAAAGTGTAAAGGGCTTTGTGATTGATGCAAGCCCTACACGCATTACTGCAATCGTTGCTAGAGAGGATTATTTGAATAATAGGAGGAAATGGGATGAAACCTAAATTCAGAGCGTGGGATTCGTTAGAAAATAAAATGAGATATGACATAGGCGTTATTGAATTTAATGCATTCGATAAAAACGTTAGTGCATTAGCTTTTAATCATCACCTTGACGACACGGGTTACGGGGAAGTTGATAACTCGCAATCTGAATATTACGATGCCCTTTGTTTTAAACTAATGCAGTACACTGGTCTAAAAGACAAAAACGGAAAAGAAATTTATGAGGGCGATATTCTTAAGTGGTTGGGACATCATGGTCATGGTTGGCAAGCTACAATATATGGTTTTATCACATATGAAAAGGAGCAAGCAAGATTCAGATTAAATGAAGATAACAACGAATATTATGAAGATATTTATCGCATTTCAAAAATCGGGGAAGTTGTTGGAAATATTTATGAAAACCCTGAATTACTGGAGAGGAGCAGTGAGTGATGAAATACAAATACATGATACTAGATATTGAAGGGGCCAAAGAATTAGCTGAAAAATTTAAAGATATAAAAACGTGTCAAGAAATTTATGAAGAAAGAGTTGAAGTGCTGGAAAAAGCAAGGGCGTTTGATCGCATTAAAGAAATGATTGATGACCAGCAATTAGAAGGCGAACCAGATAGCGAAGTGTTGAGTGAAATAAAATATGAAATATCGAAAGTGGAGGACAAAAAATAATGACTAAATTACAAATCAAATTATTATCTGAAAACGCAACAATGCCGAAACGCGCTAATGAAACGGACTCCGGTTTAGACCTATATGTGTCTGAAACAACAGTGATTGAACCTCATACAACAGTCGCAGTTAAAACAGATGTTGCAATTAATTTACCCTATGGTTATGAAGGACAAGTTAGACCACGTTCTGGTAAATCTCTTAAAACTAAACTACGTGTAGCGTTGGGTACGATAGATCAAACTTATCATAAAGAGATTGGAATTATCACAGATAATATCAGTAATGAACCTATAACTGTTAAACAAGGCGAACGTTTAGCA
>NZ_KV840386.1:2221-4764 GCF_001839185.1 Staphylococcus sp. HMSC65H10
CATCGCACCCGTTTCTTATATGCAGCCGGTAGAAATAGAAGAGTTTGAAAATGAAAGTAACAGAGGCGCATACGGTAGCACAGGATATTAAACAGCTTGGCGGTTCGTCCGCCTTGCTATTAGGAAGTGAAGTAATGATTTTAGGTAGATATTTAATAAGTTTAAGAAAAAACAAGTCAGTCCGACAAGCAGCAAAAGAAATAGGGATTAGTCACACATACTTAGATAGTTTGGAAAAGGGTTACGATTTCAGAACAGGGAAAGTCAGAACACCTTCAGTTATGACAGTCTATTTGTTAGCTAAGTATTATCGTGTGCCAATGCAGTTGTTATTTGATTTAAGTATAAAAGATATTGAAAGAGAAAGTGGTAGTGGTGATAAGCGATGAAGTTTGGTCAAAACATCAAACAGATTAGAAAGCGTATGAATATGAGTCAAAAAGAACTGGCAACAAAAATGGAAATTTCACAGTCTTATTTAAGCGATATTGAAAGTGGGAGAAAAAACCTAAGTATAAAAACAGTTAAGAAATTAGCGGATAGTTTAGGGTTATCAGTCACAGATTTATTCAATGATGATACTACATTTTAGGAGGTAATACTATGTTTGGAATATTTAATGTTCTTATAGACCCTCTAAGTTTGAGTGCATGGAATGTACTCTGGGTTGACAATGATGGTAAATCGCATTGTAAATATTTTTCTGAAAAAGCGGATGCGCGTGAATTTTATAATGGTTTGCCGTACTTCAATAAAAAGATGGAAAGAGCAGGGTGGTAAACAATGATTAAAACTATATTTAAAATTATCTTAACGCTTACAGTATACGAGACAGCTAAATACATCACTGAACAACTTATTATTCACGCAACACAGAACGATGATGTGGAAGCACCTACTGACTTTAACATAAACGATCATATACATCCTAACAATTTAAAGGCAGAGGTGAGTGATTAAATGGAAGATATATTATTTACTATTATATTGATAGTTGCAATCATTTGCTACACCGTTTATAAGATAGATTGCAACCATGTGAATAAGACTAAGAATAATTATTACACTGGCGGGTTAACAAACCCTGAAACAAAACTGCTGGACTCTAATCTTATAAAGTGGCTGGATCATCATAGAAGTCTAGCCAAGCCAAAGAAAGATAAAGGTACAAGAGTACCGCCAGCAAAGGAACGTGAGTAACTAATATGGGCGAAAAGGTAGACGAAGAGAACAAAAAATTAGACTTTGATAAAACAAAAGAAAATGAAAGAAAGCTTCTTATAAAGGGTTATCATTATTGTATTGAATATATTGACGAACAAATTAAGCAGGCAATTGATAATGGTATATACAGAGTATCTTTAAGTGTTTTTGCTTTACAACTCACTCTTATTTCTAACGATACAGGAAGAATTAATAATGATACTATTCAAGCAGTTATATATCATTATAAAAAACAAGGGGTTAAAGCCTATATTCATTTTGAAGAAGGATATGGAGGTGTAAATATTAGAAAATTTCCGGAGGAAGAACTCATTATAGATTGGAGTAATGTATAAATGTGGATAGCACTAACCATTCTCTTCGCTCTCCTCTCTCTTGTGCTTCATATGGCGAATCGAGAGTTGGATAAAGAGTTGGAGTTGAAGGATAATATAATAGAAAAATTGATTGAAAGGAATGGAAGAAAATGAATAAGAGAGATTATTACTTAAAGTTAATTAAACAAGTAGAGGAACGTATAGAGTTCCGCGAAGAAGAAGTGCATGATGTTGAGGAAAGTATTAAAAAAATGAGTCAGCGTTTGAATGAGTTAGAAGAAGAACTAAATACACTTGAAGCAGTTAAAGAAGATATCTTCAGTAAATTGTTATAAGATTAGGTTATTGTAAATAGCGAAAGTTATAATGAAATGTTATCATAGACGTATACATTATTCATTAATGGAGGTTATACATGTATACGCCAACCGAAGTAAAACAATTGATTACAGATTATCATTGGATGCGCAGATTGATTGATCATCAAGTATATGAGTATGATAGTACATCTATCGGACAGTATGGTATCGAGTCGTCAATGCCTAAAGCACAGGGGACTACAGGCAATAAAGTTTTAGTAAGGGTTATACAGAATGATAAAGATAAACGTAAGACACAAGATTTGATTGATAAGGTAACCTTTATTGATAAGCATGAACACTTGATTACTAATGATAAAAACTATCATATTTTACAGTTGCTCAAACAAGGAGAAAGTATAACCGCTATTGAAGTGTTTATGAAGTCTAGCAGAAAGAATATATATAGCAGAATAAATCAGATAGTAGATGTATATATGAAAGTGCAAGGGTAACAGAATACACAGATTACACACTTTACACAGATTACACACTGTTTTGTTTAGCTGAATTAATTTTATATAATTGAGTTACAACAATATTATTAATTTGCAAAGATACGCGCGATCAATACCATATTATAACTGAGACACATCACTAACGTGGTGTGTCTCAGACTGTCGACAAAGTCCTACGGACTTGT
>NZ_KV840387.1:0-1583 GCF_001839185.1 Staphylococcus sp. HMSC65H10
ATTTTTTCTTTTTTACGTTTGTTCAATTCAGTTGTACCTAATGAACGTAATCGTGCTTCAGTCATATTCTCATCTTCAGTTTCAGGTTCATAGATACCCCAAATATATCTTCCTGGCAATCCAAATTGCGCTTGGGCTTCATCATCTTTGACGGTTAAAGTAATACGTGATCCATCTTCTTTTTCAGGACCCACACATAATAATGCGGTATTAACTTCGCTCATATCAACAATTCGCTTTAAACCAGTTAAGTCTTTACCTTTAACTATTTCTTTACCTTGAAATATAGGATTTCGCTTACGCAGCACAACGTAGCGACCATCAACTGTATTACTACCTAACTCGATATAAAAATCAACTATCATATCGTAAGTCGTACACAATTGCACCAGTATATCGTAACGTGTATGAAAACCAGTCCATGATGTCGTACGTATACCTCCATATTCAGTAGCTTCTGACACTTGCCATCCCGTATCTTTCAATACATCATATAAGGCTTCTGTGGTTGTCTTTTTCTCAAAGCTCCCTGGTGCATAAGGAGGCGCACCGGTTATATCTTCTAAATATGAAGCTGTTGTTTCTATTTCAGTATATCCATCCATATCTTGTGAAATATGTTCGATAATAAATTCTCTATACTGACCAGTGCTATCTTGAATAATGACTCTATAATTCTTTTGCATATTTATAGCTCGTTCTGACAGTATTGTAAAGTCAAACGTTTCTGAGCGATTATTAATATCACGGTTATGTTTTGCGTTAATAATTGATGCGTCATCTTCGGAAATAAAGTCTATAATTTTATCTTCATAGTCTAAAATATGCAGCAAATTGCAACCTCCTTTCTATAAATATCTATCTTGCCAACGAACCGTTGTATCAAATGTATTTAACGGTGAGATAATTAATTCTGTATGCCCTTTTTCTACATTGAAATAGTTAGAACCAAAAGTTTTTTCAGATAAAAAAGGCTCTTCATTTACTAATACATTATGATTACGCATATCAATCAAAATTTCATCGCCTTTTTTGATAATCATATCTCTTGCCCCTTTAGGTTTAGGCAATAGCTCTCTCGTATAAGTACCGAAAATATATAGCGGCATGACTGGATTATTACCATTCTTAGCAGAATATAAAGATAACGAAGCAATAGGTCGTGTGTAGAATTTACCGCTATCCATATAAATTTTTTCATGCTGATCAAACGCGATTTTTCTTAACGGATAAGGAATCTCTCTATATTTCCAGGTTTTTATTTTAAATTGATTGCTACGACGTTCCAACTTAATATAGACCACAAACTCATCCATGTTGTATAAACTAGGATTGTTTTTATAGTCGTATATCTTAACTTGGCCGCCATTTTGGTTAAACAGTGTAACAATGATACGTCCTGTGTTTGAGTTGGCGTTAGGATTACTGTAACCAATTGAAGCGATCACTCGTCCGTCTGTATCGTAGAGGTACTGTGCGAAGTGTACTGCGCCTTTACGACGTTGGTTTAGGCCAAACTTAACAGTCGTTGAAAAGTCTTGAGCGCTCGCATAATTGACAAAGCTACGTTTATACATAGCGCC
>NZ_KV840388.1:0-321 GCF_001839185.1 Staphylococcus sp. HMSC65H10
ATAGAGCGTAAATACATTCAATACCTTTTAAAGTGTTCTTTGCTGTATTGATACTTTGATACGGTTCTGTTGCAAAGTTAATTTTATAGTATAATTTTAACAAAAAAGGAGCGTTCTCTATGAATTATTTTAGATATAAGCAATTTAATAAAGATGTAATAACTGTAGCCGTTGGCTATTACTTAAGATACGCGCTTAGTTATCGTGATATATCTGAAATACTAAGAGAACGCGGCGTTAACGTTCATCATTCAACGATCTACCGTTGGGTTCAAGAATATGCTCCTATTTTGTATCAAATTTGGAAGAAAAAGCATAAAA
>NZ_KV840389.1:0-2679 GCF_001839185.1 Staphylococcus sp. HMSC65H10
GTTATCTCATCAACCGAATTTATTATAGAGCCTATTTAATTTAGAGAGTGCTTCGAATTTACCAAAGCGTTTTGTGAGATTATTAATTTCTAGAACTGATGTCATATAGATCACCTTCTTATTTCTATTATTCATCTATACTTTAAGAACTTGACTCCATTATACACTTGTTTCACTCAAGAAAAGGTTCATAAATAAATAAGGACATTCCAAAAAGAATGCCCTCATGATTATTTGAATGCTCGTGTATCTATATTTTCTTCTTCCAATATTTTTTCAATTTTCTTTTGTTCACGTTTGTTAGGTTTATCGTTTCCTTTTTCAATCGCACCGACTTCTTTTACAGAAACACGTCCATTTTTTGAAGAAGCAATTGCGGTATCTATTTTTTCATCGATATCTCTGAGGTATTGGTTAGAGTTTGTAATGTAGCGATTAATTTTATGCGCATGTCCGTCATAACCTATCGGCAAACGATTTTCATTAATATACTGCGCAAAGTTATTATCATTCGTACTTGCTAGCTCACTGGCTTTTTCAATATGTTTTGCATCACGTTTAGAAAGCCCTTCTTTTGAATGCAGCTTTTGTTGATAGTGTTCATAAATACGTGTGATATCATGATCAGCATTCAAATACGTTTGGATATCTTGTTTTAATTCTGCTTTAGTCAATTTTTGATTCTTTTTCTTCTTGTCAAAGATAGACGGATTTAAATCCACTTGTTGTCCTTCTGATTTCGCAGATCCAGTATCTTTCTTGTGTTCTTGTTGTGGCGGTGCTTTTTGCGTCGGTTCTTGTTTGGCCTCTTGTTTGACTTCTTTCACTTCTGAAGAAGCACATCCTGATAATATCAATGTTATAGACGCAAAAAGCAATCCCGTTATTAATTTTTTCACTGTTACCTTCTCCTTTGATTCTGCGCCTTATTTTATCTTTTTAATAATTCACTCGCTCAGTCATTTTTTACCCTAAATCTCATAATGTATGATGTTATCTTCTAAAATCATATATAAAACGCTTTCATTGAAATTTGATTTAGAAAAATTAAAAATTAGTCACGCAACTCATTAAAGTTAGTGTATAATACTTCCATACACATATTCTATTCCGTACAACATAAAAAGAAAATAGATGATATGCAGTTCGCAGTTTCACTCTGCACGCCATCCATTCTCTATATAAAAACTACAAAGAGGTGTAACATCATGGAAAACAATGATTTAAAACGCAGTATGACCAATCGTCACATTCAGCTGATCGCCATCGGGGGCGCTATCGGTACGGGGCTTTTCTTGGGGGCAGGGAAAAGTATTGCGTTAGCTGGGCCATCCATTCTTTTGGCCTACATCATTATCGGGTTCTTCTTGTTCATTATGATGCGTGCATTAGGTGAACTTCTTTTATCAAACAGTCAATACAATTCATTTATTGATATTGCGGAAGATTATTTAGGCCATATGGCTGGATTCTTTACAGGTTGGACGTACTGGTTTTGTTGGGTAGCTACAGGTATTGCGGACATCACAGCTGTAACCAAATATATTAATTTCTGGTGGCCGTCTTTCCCACCTTACTTAACAGCGATTATCACAGTTATCTTATTACTCGCACTAAACTTAATGACCGTTAAAGCTTATGGGGAAATCGAATTCTGGTTTGCGATCATTAAAGTTATTGCGATTTTATTCTTAATTGTCATTGGTCTTTATTTAATCTTTACTGGATTCTCATCACCTAACCACATTCAAAGTGGTTTCAGCAACCTTTACTCTCACGGCGGATTCTTCCCTAATGGGGTTATGGGCTTTTTACTCGCTTTCCAAATGGCAGTATTTAGTTTCGTAGGGATTGAATTAGTCGGTGTTACAGCACGTGAAACAAAAGATCCAGAAAAGAACTTACCGAAAGCCATCAACAGCGTCGGTATTCGTATCATCATCTTTTATGTTTTAAGCTTAATGGTTATTATGAGTATCACACCATGGGATAAATTAGATCCTAAAGAAAGTCCATTCGTTAACTTATTCGTATTAGCCGGTATTCCAGCTGCTGCGGGTATCGTTAACTTTGTGGTTTTAACTTCAGCATCTAGTGCCGCAAACAGCGGATTATTCAGTAACAGTCGTATGGTTTATGGTTTAGCTGTTTCAGACAGCGCACCTAAAGCTTTAGGTAAAGCCAATCGTCACGGGGTCCCATACAATGCATTGATTTTCTCAGGGGTTGTCTTATTCTTAGCAGCATTATTGAACTATGTTATTCCAGATACTGTATTCACAGTCGTAACTACAGTCGCAACAATTTTCTTTATCTTTATTTGGACAATTATTTTAGTTTGTTATATCAAATATCGTAAAGCACATCCTGAATTACATGCTACTTCAAAATTTAAAAACTTCTTTGGTGTAGTTGGTTCATATAGTACCCTTGTCTTCTTCGTTATTGTCATCGCGATTTTATTCTTAGCTGAAGATACAAGAGTAGCCTTATACTTCTCACCATTCTGGTTAATCTTATTATTTATCGCATATAAAGTCGGCGGCTTTAAAAACCGTGGCTTAAATCGCATTAAACATTAATACACAACACATCAAACAGGTGGAGATTTGAAGTCTTCACCTGTTTTTGTGTATATGATACAAATTAAAAAGGGGTCGGGACATAAATGTTCTGACT
>NZ_KV840390.1:0-1878 GCF_001839185.1 Staphylococcus sp. HMSC65H10
GCACACCTGAAAAACCGGAAGTTCCAACAACACCAGAGGAACCAACTGCACCAGCTGTTACTCCAGCTCCAAGCGTGGAACAACCAGCAGTTGAAAAACAAGAAAAGCCTTCTGAAGAAGCAAGTTCTAAAGAGAAGAAAGAAGCTTTACCAGACACAGGTGAAACAGAAAGCACAAATAACGCGCCATTATTCGGTGGATTATTTGCAGCTCTAGGTTCAATCTTGTTATTCGGTAGACGTCGTAAAGACAATAAAGATAAACAATAAGTTTAACTAAAAAAATCTATCAATGATTTTTGGAACACATCTCATTTGAGGTGTGTTCTTTTTTTATACATAATGAAAGTAATAGGAATTAAAAGAAATTATTGAATTTGCAGCGTTTAAATAAATAAAAAGAAGAAAAGGTGATTTAATGACGAAAATGAGTGATTATCAATCTCCAATAGGAACATTAACGCTTGTAAGCGAAGATGATGTATTGACAGGTATTTATTACGAAGGACAAATTAATAAAGAAGATCCAAATATAGATAAAGTGGCATTAACCTCAGTGCCAGTTTTTAACCAAGTCAGTGATTGGTTAGATCGTTATTTTAAAGAGGAAAATCCAGAAATTAATTTTAAGTATCATGCTTCTGGTACTGAATTCAGAGAACAGGTATGGAATGAGCTTGTTAAAATTCCTTACGGTGAATTAGTAACGTATGGAGATATAGCACGTAAAATTGCACAGTTAAGAGGTAAGAAAAAAATGTCTGCACAAGCAGTTGGTGGAGCAGTAGGCAGTAATCCGATTTCTATTATTATCCCTTGCCACCGTGTGGTAGGCCACCATAACAAACTGACTGGATATGGTGGCGGATTAGATAGGAAACGTTATTTATTAGAATGTGAACATCATGACTTAAATCAATTTACGACTTAAATTTCTAAACATTGGTGTAAGAATTGCTCTGCTTGTTGGTATATTGTTTTAATATTACTATTAAACGAACGATCAAAATCGTGTTCATCACTATCGAGTGTAATTAATGTGGAATTAGGAATATATTGTTTCAACCGTTCGCTTTCACTAAAAGGGACGTCAATATCTTTTGAAGCATGCGCAATAAAAACGGGAGGCAATTGTTTTAAAGCACGTGCACTTAAATTTAATTCAGTTTTTTCAGCATCTTGAATACCGACAAATTCATACCACTGTCCGATGCCTCTTGTATATAAATAGAGTGGATAACGAAACTGAATCGGTCCTTCTGTAATCGGTTGTGATTGAACCATCATATCAATCATAGCTGGGTTCAGATGGGCCGTTTTCTTTTGGAATTCACTGTGCGGTAATTTGAATTCAGGCAAGTCCACTTTTGCATAACCATAAAAATCAACGACACTTTTAACATTACGTTGAGATGCGATTTGTAAAGCTAAATAACCACCGGAAGATCGTCCGAAAGTAAAGAGTGGCGAATCAGGATATAATTTATTGATGTTATCAAATACTAAAAAAGCATCATTTAAAATAGTGCCGATATTGGATTCGGGTGCTAACCGATAGGGTGCTTCCACTAAATGAAAATGTTGTGTCAGTATTTGAATTGCTTCATCAGATAAATCGTGAGGTGAACCCGCAATTAAACCACCACCATGATAATAGATGATGATACCTTTCGGTTGTTGTGAAAGGTGCGTACGTATATGAAGTTGGAAATTATCAGGTGTTTGTATGGTATGTGTTTGTGTATCTATTAGAATCACTACTTTCTGCTTGAATAAGTCACTACAAATGACTTGTTAATAGTTTAAGCTTTTTTGAATAGAAAAACGAATCATAAATATATAAATAAGGGGTCGGGACATAAATGTTCTGACTTCTAAT
>NZ_KV840391.1:0-201 GCF_001839185.1 Staphylococcus sp. HMSC65H10
GGTAGCTCTAATGAGCATATTTCGATTCATTTTTATATATATCAACCGAATTTGACAAAGAGCCGTTATTTATAATCAATAACTATGATCAAAATATCTATTAACAATACTATAAGTGTCCATAACGAGACCAAAATTATATATTTAAACGTTACTTAGTATATAAAAAAAGGGCTCTATACTATTTAGGACTGGTGATAA
>NZ_KV840392.1:0-20732 GCF_001839185.1 Staphylococcus sp. HMSC65H10
TAAAGAGGGCGACCAACCAATTATTACTGTAGATACAACAAAAGTACCTGACGGTAAAACAAGCGGCGAGTTCGAAGTTCCAGTCACAGTGACTTATCCAGATAAAACAACGGATGTTGTGAAAGTTAAAGTAACAGTCGGACCGAAAGATTCAGACACTTATGAACCAACAGTGAAACCGATTGAAAAACCATTTGGTCAAGGTACAATTGAAGGTGAAGTGAAAGGCAAAGTCACAGTACCAAACTTCCCAGCTGACAAAGGAACACCGATAGTAACAGTTGACGATTCAACAAAAGTACCTAATGGTCAAACACCGGGCACATTCGATGTCCCAGTGACAGTCACTTATCCAGACGGCACAAAAGATTACGTAACGGTTAAAGTTACAGTGAATCCGCAACCACAAAACGATAAATATGAACCGACTGCGGGAGAAATCACAAAACCATATGGCACACCAACTACTCCAGAAGAAGTTAAAGAAAAAGTAAGTGTTCCAGACTTCCCTAAAGATGGTGGCAAAGTTGTTGTTACAATTGATGACCCAACAACAGTACCTAGTGGAAACGCATCAGGAGTCTTTGAAGTACCAGTAACGGTGACATATCCAGACGGCACAAAAGATCATGTAACAGTTAAAATTGTTGTAACACCACAACCAGAAAACGCTAAATATGAACCAGTGTCTAAAGATATTGAAAAACCATATAATCAACCAACAACTGTAAACGAAATCGTAAATCAAGTAACTGTACCTGATTATCCAACAGAAGGTAACCAACCAAAAGTAACAGTAGATAATCCAGCATTAATCCCTGATGGCAAAGTTCCAGGTGAATATGAAGTACCAGTAACAGTCACTTATCCAGACGGTACAAAAGATCATGTATCTGTGAAAGTAGTCGTTGGTCCGAAAGATTCAGATGTCTTTGAACCAGTAGCTGGAAAAGTTGAAAAAACATATGGTACACCAACTACAATTGAAGATGTTGTTTCTAAAGTAACTGTACCAGGCTATTCTAAAGTGGATAATCCTTATAAAGTTACTGTAGACAATCCATCTGTATTACCTAATGGAAACACACCAGGTGTATATGATGTTCCAGTTACAGTGACATACCCAGATGGTTCGACTGACCACGTAACAGTTAAAGTTACGGTTAATCCACAACCAGAAAATGATAAATATGAACCAGTATCTAAAGATATTGAAAAACCATATAATCACCCAACAACTGTAAACGAAATCGCAAACCAAGTAACTGTTCCTGATTACCCAACAACAGGTGATCAACCAAAAGTTACGGTAGATAACCCAACGCTAATCCCTGATGGCAAAGTTCCAGGTGAATATGAAGTACCAGTAACAGTCACTTATCCAGACGGCACAAAAGATCACGTATCTGTGAAAGTGACAGTAGGTCCGAAAGCTTCAGATGTCTTTGAACCAGTTGCTGGAAAAGTTGAAAAACCATATGGTACACCAACTACAATTGAAGATGTTACTTCTAAAGTAATCGTACCTGGTTATTCAAAAGTGGATAATCCTTATAAAGTTACGGTAGATAACCCATCTGTATTACCTAATGGAAACACATCAGGTGTATACGATGTTCCAGTTACAGTGACTTACCCAGATGGTTCGACTGACCATATTATTGTGAAAGTAGTCGTTGGTCCAAAAGATTCAGATACGTATGAACCGACAACTCAACCAATTGAAAAACCATATGGCAGTCATACAACGATTGATGAAATTGTAGGTAAAGTAACTGTTCCAGGTTACCCTGATACTGAAAAACCATATAAAGTTACAGTGGATAATCCAACATTAATCCCAAGTGGTTCAATTCCAGGTGTGTATGATGTACCAGTAACAGTCACTTATCCAGATGGCACAACTGACCATATAAATGTCACAATCACTGTTCATCCGCAACCAGATGCTGATGTATACAATCCTGGATATAACGATGTCCAAGTGAACCCTGGAGAATCTATTGAAATTCCTCAAGTCAAAGATGATGTTCCAACTGGCACACGCTTTGAAATTCCGAGTGAATCAGGAATAGATAAAGATTGGACAGTTACAGTAAATCCTAATACTGGTAAAATTACAGTTACAGTACCAGAAGATGCTGCTGAACGAGATGTTGTTACAGTTATAGTTAAAGTGACATATCCAGATGGTTCAACAGAAAATGTTACTGTTGATGTCACAGTACATGATTCAATTGAACCAGAAGCACCAGTTGTGAACCCAATTGAAGCAGGAGACAGAACTGTCACAGGAACTGGCAAAGAACCAGGTTCAACTGTAACAGTGACATTCCCAGACGGATCTACTGTAACAACTAAAGTAGATAAAGATGGTAATTGGAAAGTAGATGTTCCTGAAGCTGTAACATTGAAAGATGGAGACAATGTGAAAGCAGTAATTACTGATGAAGCAGGCAATGTTTCAAAAGAAACAGTAACACCAGTTAAAGATACAGTTGCACCAGAAGCACCAGTTGTTAATGTAATTCATGCTGGAGATAAAGTAGTCACAGGTACTGCTGAACCAGGTACAACAGTTACTGTAACGTTCCCTAATGGCACAGTAGTTACAGTCAAAGTTGGACAAGATGGCACATGGTCAGTGGATGTTCCTTCTAATGTAATGTTGAAAGATGGAGATAAAGTAACTGTAGTTGCTACTGATGAAGCAGGTAATGTTTCTAAATCATCAACTGCAATCGTAGTAGGCGACAAAGAAGTTGTACCTGCTCCGAATAAAGAGAAAATTAAAACACCAGAATCTGGTGGAACAAGCACAATTGATACAAACAAAACTGATGCAAACAATAAATCTTCTAAAGTTGGAGTATCAACAGTGAAAGATGAATCTTCAAATAAAACAGCTGACAAAGCAAAATCAAAATCAACTGCTAAAGCTTTACCAGATACAGGTAAAGACACTGTTAATAGCGGCGTATTATTTGGCGGATTATTCGCAGCCCTAGGTTCAATCTTGTTATTCAGAAGACGTCGTAATCACGATGACAATAAATAAAACTAAATCATAAGTAGATTTTAGACCGTACACTTTATTGGGTACGGTCTTTTTTATGCATATAGGGAAATCCCCGATTTTGTAATTTAGTACAATTGAATTTAGAAAAAAGTATTCAACTTTTACGATTAATAAGCTATGATAAACAAAGTTAACTCTCATAAGAGCCCCTTTTTAATTCCTAACACAAACATTTTCTAGTTTGTTTTGACACTTTTAATTCACTTCTAACTATCACTTTTTAATTCATTTTTTAGACACCTTTTTCTTAATTTTATACTTGATAGGAGAATCAATGATGGACTATACCTACAATATTTTTACTTCGTCCGTATGTAATTTTGACTTAATGCACGACAACCAATATATTACTGTGTACTTTGTGATAAGTGGTTTGGCTAAAGTAACTATTGATGAGATCGAATTAGAATATGGAACTGGCGATATATTTGTCACAACACCAGAAATGAAATACTCACAGATTCAAAGTATCGATGGCAGTATTGTTTGCCTCTCTATCAATAAAGTACACTTCAATAAATATTATTTAAGAAATGCGCGTAACATCACTAAAACAGACCAAACACAGCTTAGTATGAAAAAAGCGTTTATGAACTATATTCGTTTTATGTATGAAGAAGATTTATTTATGGCTGATATCAATATCATTAAACTCATTAATTATTTGCATATATACTACAGCGAAAGTGAAGGCTATGTTTTTAATTTCACTACAAATGAGAATGTGTTAAAAGCTGTTTCACACGTTAATCATAATTTTAAAGCACCATTAAAGTTAAGCGATGTCGCGCAAGTACTTTATGTAAACAGTAGTTTTCTTTCGAGAAAGTTTAAAGAGGAGATGCAGATAGGTTTTAATGAATATGTAAGACGACTCAAGCTATATAAATTAGCAGAAGAATTACTCATCCGCGGTAATGAAAATGAGTTATGGAAAGAATATAATTTTGCGAGTTATCGTACATATTTGAAAAACTTTAAAAACCAATTTCACATGAGTCCCAAAGAATTTATCAACCAAGCTCAATATTATAAACGGGCAGAAAATATGATATCTGAATTGATTTATAGAGAAGCTTTGTCCTATTTAGAAACAGTAAACAACTAAAAATTTAAGGGATATTCATCGCTTGCACTTTTTTTACTTTTGACATGCACTTTTTTTACTATTCCTTTGATGTCTATTTATTTTCGAAAAAAATCAGTTAATATAAATTTTGTTCTCTTAAAAAGAGGATGTAAGCAAATGATTTTTAAAAAAGAACACTCAGCATATAGACACAGACACATCGGAGGAACAACAATGAAACAACCCAATCGTAGACTTGATTTTTTGCCTAATAAGCAAAACAAGTACTCTATCCGTAAATTTACGGTAGGAACCGCTTCTATCCTTGTAGGAGCAACACTTATGTTTGGCCTCAGTCATGACGCCCAAGCAGCAGAAGAACAAACATCTAGTACAGACACCACTCAAACTCAGTCTGAATCACCAAAACCTAACTCAGACACAACGTCTCAACCAACCCAAGAGACAAAAACAACAGCAGTCGTTACACCACCTGTAACAACAGAAGCTCCTGCCTCTGAAAATACTGCACCTCATAATCCAGAATTAAACCAAACAACATCAGAAGCACCGACAACTATAGAACAAGCACCACAACCAGAAGAAACAAATCCAACAGCAAAAGACACAACTCCAGAATCAACACCAACGATTGACCCAACATCAGAATCAAATCCAACGATTCATACACGTGCAAAGCGTTCATTAGACACAGAACCACAAGTTGAAGCACCCGTTAATAATGAAACGTACAATGGAAAAATCATTGATTATACTGGTAGCGATTTAGTGAAGAAAGTAGCGAATCCCGGCGTTGAAACAGCGCCTTCAGAAATCAACTTCTCACCTAAATTTGTAGATGGCAGAAGTAAGTCATATGCGTTTATCGTTAAGAAAGACAAAACAGTTCAAAAACATCTGACTACAGCAAATGGCCACGGTAATATTCACGCCTACTTTGGCGATTATATTACTTTAAATAAAGATAACTCTGAAGCTTATGTTTATTTCAGCAGCTTAGGTGTTGCAGACGGACACTCAGTAGATGCATTAGCACACATCGTTGTTAACACAGCTAAATCGAGTGATGTGAATCAAACAAGATACTTCTTAACGTCCGGCACAGATTTACTATCAATGGTTTCATTAGCTGGTGGAGGATCAACAGCGACTTTAAACTTTTTAAAGAACACTGATCAAACAGTCATCGACAAACTTTATAACTCCGTTTCAACTAACGATACAATCACACATGTATTAGATGAGCTAAATAAAATTAAAGGTGATGCAGAGCGTGTTAACGGCTTATTTAACATTTATGATTTAGATGACTATCGCACAAATTTAGATACAAGAAAATCTGTTACTTTTAATCGTGATCAAATAGAAAAACTATATGTCAGCAGTAAAGAAAGACATGTTGCTTCTTCAAATCTTGAATTAAAAGATGGAAAAGTGATTATTTCATCAGGTCAGCATCCTTATGGAGAGAAATACGGATTCCCAAATAGAGTAACGGTTTCTTATTTAAACCAAAGTGAGATTACTTACTCTATGACAGGACAAAATGCCAGTGGACCAGCATTCCATCCAGAAGGTTTATTGTTAGTACCGATTCAACCTTTTTCAACAAAAGATAACCCAAACTCAAAAGGTGATGGCGCAATTACGTTACTCCAATATCTACCTGACAGAAAAGTAACACAGCCTGAAACATTGCCTACAAAGCTAGAAATCAAAGCAGTATTTCCTGATGGTGTTAAAGCGTCATTAACTCCGACAAACTATTTTACTGGTTTAACTCAAGATAAATTAAATGAGTTAACAATTGTACCCGGTACAAACGGTGTTGCTAAACCAGAATATTTTAAACAACAAGCATTTTACAACAAAAGTTATGAATTACCAGTTAGTTTAGAACACCAATTAACAACTGAAGATATAAAAAATGACAGTACTAAATGGCAATCTTTACAAAAGTATTATGATGCTGATAAAGGTGTTATCGAAGTTCCTGTAACTTGGTCATTTGATAATGGCGTTAATAAGTGGGAGCACTTAGATACTGATAATGATATGATTGCCTTAAAAGTATCAGATGCACTTAAAAATGAAATAGATAATAAAACTAAAGCTGATGCAACTGCATCCATTGAAGAAGCTAAAATCGCAGATAAAGAAGCCAAAGCGAAATTACAACAAGCGATTGGTGATTCACTGGTAAGTGAAACAGAATATAATAATTTAACAAACGCTAAAACGAATGGTGAATCTAAAAAGAATACTGCTCAAGAAAAAGTGAATATGCTTCCAGAACGTTTAAGAACAGAGTTACAAGAAGAGCTTAATAAATTAGATGGTATAAACCTTCCTGAAATTAATGATCGTAATAACAATAATATTTTAGATGAACAAGATAAATTAATTGAAGAAGCAAAGGCTTTGTTAAAAGAAGCGAAAGATGCTGAAGATAAAGCAAAAACAACATTACAGCAAGCTAATGTAAACGATGCGATTTCTCCAGAAGAACATAACAATTTATTAGCATTACAACAAGATTTTACAGCAAAGAAAAAAGCAGCAGAAGCAAAGATTAGAGCTGTACATGAAAATCATCAGTCACCTTTAATTAATCAATTAAATCAACTTGTTGGTATCACAGTACCTGAAGTGAATGATAATGATAACAACGGAAAACCAGATACAGAAGATAAGAAAGAACAACAAGCATCAGCTTTGAAAAATGCGGAGGATTTAGTTAGCAAAGCAGAAGAAGCGGATAACACAGCTCAGATACAATTACAAAAAGCTAATGAAGACAAGCTGATTAAACATCAAGAACATACTGATTTAACTGCCGCAAAAGAAAATGCAGACACAACAAAATCAACAGCAGATACAGCAGTTAAAGCATTACCACAAGAGATGCAAGATTCATTATTAGAAAGACTTGAGAAATTAAAAGGTATTCAAGTGCCAAATATCAATGACCGTAACAACAATAATATTTCAGATGGTCAAGATGCATTAATTGTTGAAGCAGAAGCTTCGTTAAAAGAAGCAAAAGATGCAGAAGATAAAGCCAAATCTACTTTAGAAGAAGCCAATGCTAATAATGCGATTTCTCCAGAAGAACATAATAATTTAGCATCACTTCAACAAGAATTTGAAGATAAGAAGCAAAAAGCTAAAGAAAAAATTGCAACGATTGATCTGCAGTATCAAACACCATTAACAGAAAAGTTAAACCAACTTGTTGGTATTAAGGTACCAGATGCAAATGATACAAATAAAAACGGCAAACCAGATGCTGAAGATGCTAAAGAACAACAATCGATTGCATTAAGAAATGCAACAGATCTTGTTGAAAAAGCAGAAACATCTGATCAAGCAGCGCAAACAAAATTACACCAAGTGAAAGAAGATCAATTAGTTAAGCCAGAAGAACATACTCATTTAACTGCTGCAAAAGAAGATGCACATTCAACAAAATCAACAGCGGATGCAGCAGTTAAAGCCTTACCTCAAGAGATACAAACACCATTATTAGAAAGATTAGCTAAGTTAGATGGAATTGAAGTTCCTGTAATTAACGACCACAATAACAACAACATTCCAGACGAACAAGACGCATTAATCGCAGAAGCTAAAGATTTATTAGCCGCAGTTAAAGCAGCAGATCAAAAAGCAAACGAAGAATTAACTAAAGCTGAAGCTGATAAAACCATCAATCAACAAGAGCACGACAACCTAGAAAACTTACAACAAGATTTTACAACGAAGAAACAAGCAGCTAGCGATAAAATCAACCAGATTGAAGAGAAATATCGTGGTGATTTACCAACACAACTTGAAGCATTAAAAGGAATTACAGTTCCTGCTGTTAATGACACAAATAGAAATGGTAAACCAGATGAGCAAGATGCAAAAGAACAACAAGATGCAGCATTGAAAAACGCAGAAGATTTAGTTAAGAAAGCAGAAGCTGCAGACCAAGCAGCACAAACACAATTACAACAAGCCAATGCAGATAACTTAATTAAAGCTCAAGAACATCAAGATTTAACTGTCTCAAAAGAAAATGCAGATACAACAAAAACAACAGCAGATAAAGCAGTTAAAGCCTTACCATCAGAAGTACAAACATCATTATTAGAAAGATTGGCTCAGTTAAAAGGTATTACGGTACCAGGCATTAATGACAACAATGATAACAACATCCCTGATGAACAAGATGCGTTGATTGAAGCGGCTAAACTTTCTATCAAAGCAGTTGAAGCAGCGGATAAATTAGCTAACGAAGAATTGGTTAAAGCTAATGATGACAAAGTTATTAATCAACAAGAACATGACAACTTAGATAAGTTACAAAAAGATTTCACAACGAAGAAACAAGCAGCTAACGATAAAATCAATGCGATTGATGTACAATATCGTGGAGAATTACCAACACAACTAGCAGCGTTAAACGGTATTGTTGTACCAGAAGTAAATGATAAAGATAATAATGGTAAAACAGACGATGTTGATCAAGCTGAACTAGAAGCATTGCTTAAAGAAGCACAAGTATCTTTAGACAAAGCAAAAGCAGCAGATTTAGCAGCGAAACATAACTTAACAGACGCAACACAAGATAAGCTGATTAATCCGAAAGAACATCAAGATTTAACAGAAGCTCAGAAAAAAGCTGTTTCAACAAAAGCAGAAGCAACAGAAAAAGTGAATGCATTACCTGAAGTATTACGTACACCTTTAGAGCAAGAACTAGCAAAATTAGATGGTATTCGTGTTCCAGACATCAATGACAACAACAGCAATATGATTCCAGATACTCAAGATGCTTTAGTTAAAGCAGCAGAGGCAGCAATTGAAAAAGCAACAGCAGTTGATGCTTTGGCAAAATCTGAATTAACAAAAGCAAACGAGAATCAAGCTATTTCATCAGAAGAACATCAGACACTACAAAACTTACAACATGATTTTGAACAAAAGAAAACAGCGGCACAACAAGCATTAGACGCAGTTGATCCAGCATATCAAGGTGTATTGCCTGGGAAATTAAAAGCATTAACAGGTATTGATGTACCAGAAGTGAATGATGCTAATAGTAATGATGTAGCTGATGATAAAGAGGCTGAACTCAGAAAACTTGTACAAAAAGTTATAGAAACAGATAAAGCAGCAAAAGCAGCGATTTTAGCGATACAAGATGATGGATTAGTTAATCCAGACGAAATCGAATCATTAAGACCTTTCAAACTTGCTGCATATGAATCTAAAATGAATGCCTTTACCGATGTTCATAATCTCTCAGATGGAACGCCTTTAAAAGCGGAGTTGCTAAGCGTTTTAAGACAATACCCTGATTTAATTGTTCCACCAGTAAATGACAACAATGCAAATGATATTCCGGATTCAGAAGATTTATTAATACGCTTTGCCGGAGATGCATTGAAAGAGGCACAAGCAGCAGATAAAGCAGCAAAAGAAATGTTAGCACAAGCACTAAATCCAAATGCATTAATTGATGAAACAGAACATCAAGCATTATTAGCAGCACAAGCTAACTTTGAACAAAAGAAAGCATTAGCAAATGAAAAAATTAATGCGATTCAAGAAGCATACCGCAAAGACCTGCCACAACAACTTGCGGCATTAACAGGTATTACTGTACCAGAAGTGAATGACGAGGATAAAAACGGGATTCGTGATGACGTAGATCAAGCCATTCATAAAGCGAAAGAAGCGGTAGAAGCAGCAAAAGCAGCTTATAACAATGCATTGACGCAAATGGATGATATTCAAAAAGATAATATCATTACACCAGAAGAAAGCGCAGATTTAGCCAAAGCAATTTCATTGGAAGAGGACAAAAAAGCAGCAGCACAAACGTTAGTAGACGCATTATTATCAGAACCTGTTAAACAAACGTTACAACTAGAACTCGATGCATTAACACCAATTGGACCACCACAAGTCAACGATGAAAATCATAATGGTGTGCCGGATAAAGAAGATAGCTTATTTGATGAGGCAGCCAAAGCTTATGAAGCAGCTAAAAATGCAGAAGCAGCAGCACAAACAGCATTAGAAGAAGTTCAAGCAGATGGTGTGGTAAACCCTGATGAACAAGCACGATTAAAAGCGTTACAAGAAGAATTTAAACAAAAGAAAGCATTAGCTGAAGAAAAGCTTGAAGCAGTTGAGAGTAAATACAGACAAGATTTGCCTGAAAAAGTACAAGCGTTAACAGGAATTTCAATTCCATCTGTGAATGATAAAAATCAAAATGGTATTCGTGATGATATTGATACATTAATAGACAAGGCACAACAATTAATCAATGCGACTAAAGATATGGCGCAAGCAGCACAAGCTAAAGCAGATGAGGCATCAGTAGACGGTTTAATCAATCCTAGTGAATTAGAAGTTCTAAGCGGTGCTAAAAATTTAGTAGAAGCTAATAAAGCTGCGGCGCAAGCAGTAATTGATGCTTTACCAGCAGCATATCAAAAAGACTTGCAGTTACAATTAGATGCGATTAATGAAATTACTTTACCAACTGTCAATGATCAAGATAATAACCACATTGATGATCATACAGATGCATTGAAAGCAGCTGTTCAAGACTTAGTTGATGAAGCAAAACGTGCACATGAAACAGCAAAACAACAACTAGAATCAATTCAACAAGATCAATTAGTCACACCAAAAGAACAGTCAGAATTAATTAACCAAGTCAACTATGCGAAGACAGCGAAACACTATGCTCAAAAAGCAGTGGATATGATTGATGAAAACTTAAGACCGGAACTCCAACCACAATTAGATGCGTTAAAAGCAATCGATATCCCAGAAGTGAATGATAAAAATGCAAATGGTATCGATGATAACCAAGATCAATTGATGAGTGATGCATTACAAGCAATTAAGGCAGCAGAAGCAGCAGAAAAAGTTGCGAAAGCAGGATTAGAAACAGCTCAGGACAATGGTGTTATCAACGACGATGAACATGATATGTTATCAAATCTTCAAAAAGCATTCTTAGCACAGAAAAATATTGCTAAAGATAAAATTGCTTTAGTTGATGATGCATTAAAAGGTGAACTTCTAAAAATGCTTGATGCTTTAACAGGTATTGCAGTATCAGAAGTCAATGATCACAACCATAATGATGTAGATGATACGTTAGATCAAACACTTCAAGATTTAATAAATGCAGTAAAAGCTGCACATGAAACAGCACAAGGTGATTTAACAAAAGTGACTGCAGATCACTTAATTACACCACAAGAACAAGACACATTGATTGAATCACAAAATCATGCATCAAAACTAAAAGAACAAGCAACTGAGACGATTCAACAAAGTAAGATTCCAGCAGCAGTTAAAGATGAATTACTGAATGCTTTAGCGCAAATGCAAGCTATCTCAATTCCAGACATCAATGACCAAAATGCTAATGGTATTGCAGATGATATTGATACATTGCTAGAACAAGCAGAAGCGCGTGTGGCACAAGCTGAAAAAATGAATCAAGAGGTACAATCTGAACTTGATACAGCAAATGAAAATGGCTTGATTACACCACAAGAACATCAAAACTTATTACAACATCAAGCATTGTTTGAAGGTGCTAAAGATTCAGCACAACAAATTGTGAAGCAATTACCAGCAGCTTATCAATCACCATTTGAAGTACGTTTAAAACAACTTCAAGGCATCACAGTTCCAAACATCAATGATCAAAATGCCAATAATATTTCAGATGCAGATGATGCTGCATTAGCTGAAGCAACAGAGTTTGTCAGAGTGGCACAAGCAATGGATGCTAAACTACAGGAAAAACTAGCAACGACAGATGGTTTAGTTACACCAAGCGAATATAAACAATTAGCTCAATTACAAGCAATTTACGAAGATGTGAAAGCACAAGCAAAAGAAAAGGTAAATCAATTACCATTAACATTGCAAGGTAATCTTCCAAAAGATTTAGCGTTGCTCAAAGGTATTACATTACCGCAGATTAATGATCAAAATGAAAATGGTATTGATGATAATGTAGATGTATTAATCAATGAAGCGAGAGATGCGGTAAAAGCAGCACAGTCAGCTGATGAGCATGCTCAAATATTATTTGATTCTACAGTCTCCGACAACTTAATCACACCACAAGAACAAACATTATTGAAATCAACACAAGAAGAAGCACAAACATTAAAAGCAACAGCAGAGACAAAAGTAAACGCACTACCAAGTGAACTAAAAGGCAATTTACCAGCGTTATTAGCACAACTGCAAGGTATCGACATCCCGGAAATCAATGACACTAATGCGAATGGTACAAACGACATCCAAGATCAATGGTTAAATGATGCCGAAGCAGCGTTGAAGGAAGCAATATCAACAAATAATGCAGCACATATTGAACTTGAAAAAGTACTTTCAGATCATCGTGTACAGACAGAAGAACAAGAAGCATTAGCGATTGTTCAAGAAAAAGTAAAGACAACAAAAGAATTAGCACAATCAGCAATAGCTCAGTTACCAAGTGAATTAAAAGGCAACTTGATTTCAGAGTTAAACAACATAGAAAATATTGAAATTCCAGCAGTAACTGAAGATAAATCTACAACTTCTCTTGAAACAATTTCAAATGAAGTAGTATCGGAAAAGCCTGTTACAACAACTACACAACAAGAAGAAATACACCTAGAAAATGCAGATGAAACTTCTCTTAACCAGATGGTTTCTGAAAAAACTTCATCAGTTGATTTGAATACTGAGGGTGAAGTTAAACAAGAAGTCAAAACAGAAGATACAAATAAACAACAAGAGCGTACAACAGAAGAGGAAGCATCATCTGAACGCACGTCTTTAGAGGTAGAAAATCAAACCGAAATAACACAAAAACATCAGACGTCTAAAGATAACAATGCTTCTGATGAATCAACAAATGAACATCAAGATACTACTCGAACTTCTGATAGACATATGTATCAAAACGATGAAGAGCGTTCATCACAAACATCAAACAATCCAACAACTAGAACTACACATCCAGAACAAACAGTTTCTTCTAAACAACAAAAAGCTTTACCAAATACAGGTCAGTCACAATCTAACAGCATCCTTGTAGGCGGATTAGCCACATTGATCGGCGTCGCATTCTTAGTAAGCAGTCGTCGTAGAAAAAATTAATATTTAAACAAAAGTCGTACTCATAGGGAGTGCGGCTTTTTTGATAGCGTATTATTTTTTTAACTTAATATCAGCTATATCTTTATCATTTCGTCTAAATACTCGTAATAAGTGAGACGACGTAGTCTCGCCATAAAAAGAACCCCATTCTATGACGATAGAGTGGGGTTTAGTGATGTCGTTTAATATTTGTTAAGCGTATAATAATAACTTAGTGAAATTTTTACGTTAAGTTAATAAAAAAGGATGAGACACTGTTTAGTATCTCATCCTTTATCGTAGCGGAGAAAGAGGGATTCGAACCCCCGCGAGCCGTTAAGCCCCTGTCGGTTTTCAAGACCGATCCCTTCAGCCGGACTTGGGTATTTCTCCATAGCTTTTTAACACAAGATTTATTATATAGGAGAATGTGTAACGCGTCAATAATTTTTTTAATGAAATCCACAGAAATCATAAAGTAATTTTACATATACTTAAAGAATGGACTAAAGGCTTTCTGGTTGAATGAAACAGATAAAAATATAACATTTTAGCACAAAAACTTACAATAAAGCATTCAATTTTCTGAACATTTAGTTTATTATAAATAGGTGTAGTCTTATTTTGGATAATTTCATCAGTTATGAAATGTATCTACCTCAATCATCACTTCTTTTACACTTCTATTTTACTGCTTGCTTTTCTATGGATATTTAGAAGAACTCATTCACATTATCATTTTATTTTATTAGGGGGGATATTTTTGGATTACAGTTACAATATTTTTCAAGGTTGGTCTTGTATAAAAGATAATTCGAAAAGCGAGGAGTACGTTAATATTTATTTAGTTTTATCAGGTACAGTCTTCGTTAAAAAAGGGGCACAGCACTTTACCTATAAAACAGGAGATCTTTTTGTTCAAAAACCACATTTCACAAATATGGAAGTGGAAATAAAAGAAGGGAAAGTTGTCTGCTTATCAATTCATTATGTCTATTTTAAGCCGGCTTGTTTAAAAGAAATCAATCATGTTGAAAGCAATTTTGAAATCCACCATATCATTAAAAATGATTATATCCAGGCTTTACGTTATGTATGTGAAACAAACTTTGTGAAAGCGAATGCGACTATTGTTCGACTGGTAAGATACTTACGTGTTTACTTGGAAAACTTCGACATCTACTTATTCAATATGACTAATAACCCGACAATCAACCACATTATTGAGTACATCAATCACCATTCAGATGAAGCGTTAAAGTTAACAACTATCGCTGAAAGTTTTGATTTAAATATCAGTTATTTATCACGTGTATTTAAAGATGCAGCACGTGTTAACTACAATGATTACGTACAACAAGTGAAGATTTTTAACGTGGCAGAATATTTATTAATTAATGGTGAAGATAATCAAAAAACCAAAGAAGTTTGGAAAAGATATTCATACTCTAGTAAACGTTCTTTCCTCAACAATTTTAAGAAACAATTTAATATGGTGCCTATGGAGTATGTGGCTCGATCTCAAAAAAGACGCATTAAAAATAATGAACGTTCTCAAAAAGTGTATGATGAAGTTTTGAAATTCATGAATGGCTGATTCTTATAAAGCGTGTACTCCTGTACCGCTTTTTTATTTTGAGTGACGCAAATCTAAATTAGTATTCAATCTAATAAAATCTTAATCTTATTTTGCGACTGATAGGGTATAAGTTACTAACTTAGTGTATAAATCAAACCTATGGGGGAATTAACATGAAAATCAATATCGCAGATGCTTTAACTAAAAGATTGGGCAAGTTAGAAGGTAACTTTAAACACTACGCAGATGATATGGCGTATTTAACTTTAGTGTCAGGTATAGATAAGTCATTAAAAGATTTATTAGGGATTCAAGTTTTACGTCAAGCACAGTCAGAAACTGTCGCTAGAGAGATGTCACGTTTAGATTTAGCAGTTCTAGATCAAAATGAAATGACAGATATGGTAAAGTTAAGAACGGTTTATGTACATGACTTTGAACCAAGTGCCAGCGGCCAAGCAGGTCATGCAGTATCAACAATTCAACGCGACTTTACTGAACATTTAAAGAAAATGACGAACCCGCCTAAATCTTGGGTTTACAATGTTTCTGACCAAACAAAGTTCCATTATGCGGCAGTCTATATCGATGTAAAAGCAAAGAAAGACTTTGAAATACCAGAAACTAAAAGTGCATTTTTAAAACAATATCCAGAGTTGAAAGATGCTGATTTAATTTATAAAAGTATTCAAAACCATCAACAAGAACGTGATCATTCTATTGAAGAAATTGTAGAAGAACCTATACAAACTAACGTAATAGAACCTGCGTTAACAGAACATACTGATTTACAATCTCGTCAAAGCGATGTTCAAACTATCTATAAAGGTGAATATAAAGACTTCCAAGTAACCGTTTATTTACAAGTCTTAGAATTGGGCTACCATCTAGATGAAGAGCAAGATGAAGAATTAGAAACAACACTCACTACAGATGAAAAAGGCGAAGTCATCGCAGTAGGAGAACTAGAAGAAGAATTCACTGCAGTAAAAGAAGAACCAACAAAGGCAGATAAAGCGTCTTCAGAAAATGAATCTTCTGGAGATGACAAGTCCGCACCAGAGTCATCTGAAGAGAAAGAAGAGAAACAAGAAGATAAAGAAAAAGTAGAATCAAAAGATAAGAAAGACAAAGATAAGAAAGATAAAAAAGGTAAAAAAGACGACAAATCCAAGAAAGACAAAGATAAGAAATCTAAGAAGAAAGGTAAAAAGAAAGACGATAAAAAAGAAGATTCAAAAGACAAGAAGAAAAAGGATAAAAAGAAGAAAAAGAAATAATGTTGTTTAAATAAGGTAAGATATGAAAATCCACCTTCAAAGCCAAGCGTGTTTGAAGGTGGATTGATTTTTGTATTTGAGAATAATCTTTATGCTGGGATTTCAGCTTTTTTATCTGAATGATTACGTACAAACGCAGCTACAATCACTGAAATAATACCGAAAGTCATAAAGCCGATGAACATCCATACGGTAGTGTTAAGTTCAATAGGATGATGCATATAAATAATTTGTCTTAAGGTTGTCGCATAGTTAGAGAATGGATTCCAACCTGCGATATAGTCGCGATAAAATTTAGGCAACATTTCTTTTGGCGTAGTGACCAATTGCATACTGAAGAACATCAATAAGAAGAAAATTGGTACGCTCTTCATGCCTAACCAAGTCATTGTACCTAAAATCAAACCGATGAAACCTAAGAATGCTAACATCACAAAGCATGCGACACGGTTTGGATGGTCAAAGTGGAAACCTTGAACGCCTGACATAAAGTAAATGTATCCAAAGCTTCCGATAAACGCTGTGAGGACAGCCACAACAATTTGACTCAATGCCGCAATAACACGCTGACTACGTTGAATTAAATGACTAGTTCTAAACGCAAAGAATAATAAAATTGAGCTGACAATAGATCCCATCCAAACTGGCATAAACATTAAGAATGGCGCATTACCATTGGCTTGGTGATCTTTCACCTTATCAACAGACACTGCTTTGGTTTCAACAGGTTGAATTAAACTTTCAATCTCTTTAGCTGGAATAGAGACATTTTGTTTATTTAGAATGTTTAAGCCTTGTTTCATGACTTTTTGGTTTAAATTCGTGCTGATCCCATTAAAAACTTTGTTTGCTATTTGAGAGCCTTGTAAACCAGAACCTTCACTTACAATTGTTTTTAAATGTGCAGCTTGTGGTTTTACTTGTTCTAATCCAGATTGTTTCATTTTTTCCGCCATTTGCTGTGCAACTTGTGGTGGAATCTCTCCAGATTTTACTTTGTCTTCCATTTCTTGTTGTTTTGCTTTCATAACAGTTGTTTGTGTTTTGCTTAAGGCGTGTTTTGAGAAATCCTTTTCTAAGACAATGATTCCGTAATATTTTTGGTTGAATAATCCTGATCTAGCTTTATCCTCACTGGATACAGCTTTCCATTGAATGGCCTCTGATTTATTTTTTAGTAAATGGTCTTCTAAATTTTTGCCGATATTAATAGATTTACTTTGAATAGATGTGCCCTCATCTAAATTCACAATCGCTAGTGGCAAGTCTTTTGGTTTTGAGTTATATGCTGGATAGAATGCGACTGATAATAACATCATAATTAAAATTAATACGATAGGCGCAATCCAAAGTAGTTTATTTTTTAAAATGTTCATTTTTTTCACTCCTTATGATTTATTGAACATAGTGTTGATTTATCATTACTTTGATTATTATAATTGGTAATGAAATAGATGCAATGACCAATTTAATTCATAGTGTTCGTTAATCAACACATTGTTGATAATTGTTCATTAAAGAATAAGGAAGTGTTCATTTATGGCTGTAGACCGACGTGTTCGTAAAACACAAAGCGCGATTAAAAAGGCTTTTATTCAATTACTTAAACAAAAAGACTTAGATCATATTACTATTCATGACATTACAGAAGCCGCAGATATTAATAGAGGAACTTTTTATCTGCATTATGAAGATAAATATGATTTATTAGAAAAGATGGAAGATGAATATGCGAATGTGCTTTATGATAAAACACGTATTTTTGAAAGTATGAAAACAATTGAATCTATTGATAAGTTCTATGAAGTCTTTTCTAATCAAGTGTTAAGAAATGTGATCACTCATGTTTATAATAATTTAGAGTTTTATCAAGTTATTTTAACAATAGAAAGACAAAGTCAAATAGAGGAACGAATCTCTGAAATGATTTTAGAGAACATGAAATTACGAATGAATCCAAAAGGAGATATAGCTGGTATTCCTGTGATGTATTTCCATAGTTATGTCAGTGGATCAATGTTGAGTGTGATTAAATATTGGGTTCAAGACGAACAGCGTGTGGATATAGATACATTAATTCAATATATTTCTAAGATTGTATTTAATGGGCCATTGCGATTATTAGCTACTGATCAATAGCATGATGTATTGTATGGAATCTTGTTTTAGATGAACCGCAATTTAATTGAAAGTGGGCTATAAATTTGGTAAGCTTTAGTTGTATTAAAATAGCCCTCAGTCTTACAGGACTGAAGGCTAGAGTAAAGGCTCACAACGCACAATTGTGATTACCAAACGAACCGAATGAGAGACTAGTTATGTTGCTGCATAGCTAGTCTTTTTTGTCGTTCTTGCTGATAATAAACTTGATGGCTGTTGCTAAAAGTGTCACTTGCACAATTGAAGAAAAGTTAATCGTGAGTTCATGGATTATAATGTCCATCCATATCACCTCACTTTCTTGCAGTTCAAGGCACGTGAGGTACTCACAATATAGTAGAACGACCTTTACTCATGAATTAAGTTTAGCATTTTACGGACGCGTTTTCAAAGAAAAAGCGAACAAATGTTCGATTAATTTTGAAGAGTAAGAAGGATATTTAAAGATGATGTAAAAAATCCTCTGCCTTAATTTGAAGACAGAGGATTATCTATATGCTTTAGATAAATAAATTATGTTTAGCATGTTCTGTATCGCCGATATATGTGCCAACACCGCCGATTTGGACATCATCACGCAATTCTTCACGTTTGATACCCATGACATCCATACTCATAGTACATGCGATTAGTTTTATATCATTTTCGATTGCTTTATCGATTAAAGCAGGTAATGAATCGACGTTCTTTTGTTTCATTAAGAGTTTCATCATAAAGCGTCCTAAACCGAACATATTCATTTTAGATAACGGCATACTTTCTGGACCTTTTGGCAACATGAAATCAAAGAGTTTTTCTAATCCTTTTTTCTGCACTTTAGGCGCATCTGTACGTTTTAATGCGTTCAATCCCCAGAAAGTAAAGAAGATAGAAACCTCACGACCTGCTGCACGTGCGCCATTCGCAATGATTAAAGCAGCTAAAGCTTTATCAAGTTCACCGCTGAATAAGACAATCGTTGTGCCATTATTTGATTCGTGGACAGACATAACTTGATCAGAAGCTTCACCTTTTTCGATGATAGCTGTGACTTTTGAATCATCTGTTTTTAAATCAATTAAGTGATGACCCGTTTGTTTTGCCCAACTTTGTATATCACTCGCAAAGCCTAAATCCGTAACAATCACTTCAACTTGTTCGCCAGGTTGTATTTGTTTGATGGCTTGGCTTAAATTCACGATAGGACCTGGACATTGTAAACCACTGTAGTTTAATTGTTTGCGTTCTGGTTTAATTGTTTTCTCAGAGGCAGTGACTTCGGTCTGCTCCTGCTTACTTGTAGTTTGATGTTGTGGTTGTGCTTCTTGTTGAGAAAGATATGCTTCATAACCGCCGTTTAAATTAATCACATCAAAACCGCTGTCACTTAACATTTGGCTGGCTTGTTGACTGCGTCCGCCTTTTTGACAATAAATGTAATACGTTTTGCCTTGGTCTAATGGAAATTTCGTATTTAACGTTGAAAGTGGATAATTTAACGCATCTTCAATATGACCAGCTTCATATTCATCAGCTTCTCTTACATCAATTAGTTGATCTTGTGCCCCCATAGCTTGTAAGTCTTCGTCAGTTAAGTCTGTGATTTGAACAGTTTTAAATCGAACCATTCGATCATCTCCCTTTTGTTCTATATTGATGTCATTGTACAAAGAATAAAGACAAATTGCACAAGTTTCTATTTGATTGAACCAAGCTTAAAAGAAAAATCAGTGCTTTAGGTCTGTTATAAGACTTGCTATAATAAAGTTAATTATCAGAAAACAACATTTTGAAATAAAGGACTGTGAACCATGACTGCACATAATAACGACTATGATCATCTCTTGTTCTATTTTGCCTATAAAACATTTATTCATACTGCAGATGAAATTATTGAGAAGAAAGGAATGCGCCGCCAACACCATCGCTTCTTATTCTTTATCGATAAAGTGCCTGGGATTACCATCAGAGATTTACTAAGAAGTATGGAAATCTCTAAACAAGGCAGTCATCAAACGTTGAAAAAATTAAAAGATGAAGGTTTAGTTGTCGAAAGAAAATCTAAAATAGATGGCAGAGTCAAAGAACTCTTTGCGACTGATAAAGGTCATGCATTGGTTACAGAAATCAATAAAGCACAAAATGATTTACTTCAAAGTATTAAAGCTGAAGTCGGAAATGATTGGAATGCGATGATGGAAGAACTCGCAAGTAAACGTCCAGGATTCCAAGAAGTAAAATATTTAAAAGGGGAGTTCAAGGAATAACCTTGAATACGCTCTCTGTAGATTACCGTCTTGAAACATTCAAGGCGGTATTTTTTTATATGGTTGCAGATATTTCAGTTAAGTCAACTTACTTGACCTAATATATATGGAAGCGTTATCCTAGAATTGTATAAGAGAA
>NZ_KV840392.1:20832-65006 GCF_001839185.1 Staphylococcus sp. HMSC65H10
AGAATTGTATAAGAGAAAGAGAAAAAGGTGGAATGAATATGAATAAACGTGTTGGAGAGTATTTAATGGACTGCCTGAGTACTGCAGGCGTAGATAAAGTATTTGGTGTACCTGGAGATTTCAACTTAGCTTTCTTAGACGATATTATCAGCCGTGATGATATTGAATGGATTGGTAATACAAATGAATTAAACGCAAGTTATGCGGCAGACGGTTATGCACGCATGAATGGTTTAAGCGCAATGGTGACTACATTTGGTGTAGGTGAATTATCAGCAGTCAATGGTATCGCAGGTTCTTATGCAGAACGTATTCCAGTAGTTGCAATTACAGGCGCACCGACACGCAGTGTAGAACAAGCAGGTAAATATGTTCACCACTCACTTGGGGAAGGTGAATTCGATAACTACCGCAAAATGTTCCAAGAAATTACAACAGCACAAGGTTATATCACACCTGAAAATGCACAAGAAGAAATTCCGCGTCTGATTAATGAAGCATTAGCCGAGAAAAGACCGGTACATTTACACTTACCGATTGATGTCGCAATGACAGAAATTGAAGTGAAAGATGCTTATCAATTACCAAAATTTAAAGCACAAGATGTCTCAAACTATATTGAGATGGTTAAAAATAAATTAAACAGTGCGTCTCAACCTGTAATTATTGCAGGACATGAAATCAATAGTTTCAAACTGCATGACAAACTAGAACAATTTGTAAATCAAACACACATTCCAGTTGCGCAATTGTCATTAGGTAAAGGTGCCTTCAATGAAGAAAATCCTTACTATATGGGCATTTATGACGGCTCAATCGCAGAAGAAAATATTAGAAATTATGTTGATAACAGTGATGCAATTTTAAATATTGGTGCGAAATTAACAGACTCTGCCACAGCAGGTTTCTCATATGAATTTGATATTGATGATGTCGTGATGTTGAATCAACACAATTTCAAAATGAATGACACAGAAGATCAAGATGTAACATTACCAGATTTATTAGAAGGCCTGTTAGAGATGGACTATGTGAATGATGCAGATTACCCACAATATAAACGTCCAGAAGCGAGTCAATATGAATTAACGAACGAACCATTAACACAAGAAACGTACTTCAAGATGATGCAAGACTTTATCGCACCTGATGATGTGATTCTAGCCGAACAAGGAACATCATTCTTTGGTGCATATGACTTAGCGTTATATCAAGCGAATAAGTTTATCGGCCAACCTTTATGGGGCTCAATTGGTTACACGTTACCAGCAACATTAGGTACACAAATTGCTGATCCAAATCGTCGTAACTTATTATTAATCGGTGACGGTTCACTGCAATTAACAGTTCAAAGTATTTCAACAATGATTCGTGAGAAATTAAAACCAGTATTGTTTGTCATTAATAATGATGGCTATACAGTAGAGCGTAAGATTCATGGTGAAAATGAACCATATAACGACATCTTTATGTGGGACTACAAAGCCTTACCAGCAGTCTTCGGTGCTAAAGATGATGTGAAAATCCATGATGTTTCAACAAGTGAAGAGTTGAAACAAGCCTTTGAAACTATTAAAGCTTATCCAGAAATGATGCACTTTGTAGAAGTGAAAATGGCAATGCACGACGCACCGCATAAATTAGAAGCTATTGGTAAAGCTTTCGCAAAACAAAATAGCTAAAGATAATTTGAAAAATAATACACATAAAAATGAATGAAGTGATTCGCACTTTCATTTAAAATCCCTGACGTTTAAAGTCGGGGATTTTTTTATGAGAAATATTGATAAACATAATTTTAAATCATAAAAAATTGACGATTCTAGAGGGTGTTTTCAGTTTTTCTAAAAAAATATTTATTCGCATAAAATGTATATTAATGCATAAAAATAGGTGGTTAAGTTCGTTCAATTCGTTAAATTTAAACTTAACATAGGGTTATAAGCGATTAGGACGCTTGAATTACTAATCTGAAATATATATTTATTCATTTTTGCCAACATATTCTTTTGTATGAATTTGCATTATTATAAATAATTCGTTAATGTCTTTATGTAACATAAGAAATGGGGAGTTGGAAAAATAAAAAGAGAAGTAGAATTTGATTTTTATGTTTTCAACGACAATTAATCAATATAGGGAGTGCAAAAACATTGCAAAAAGCTAAAAAGCAAAACAAAGCTAAAAAGTCCCAAATTATGGACTGGACAACGTTTTATGGTACTGTCGCTATTTTATTAATTGCTGTCATTCCGATGATGGCATTTCCTAAAGCGAGTCAAAAAGTAATCACTGACATTAACGAAGCAGTATCCAATTCGCTAGGTGCAGTTTATTTATCACTGGGCTTAATTGTTTTAGGTTTCGTACTGTACATAGCATTTGGCAAATACGGAAACGTAACTCTGGGGAGAGCAAGTGATAAACCGGAATTCGGTAACTTTACTTGGGCAGCAATGCTGTTCTGTGCCGGTATCGGTTCAGATATTTTATACTGGGGCGTTATTGAATGGGCCTTCTATTTCCAAGTACCGCCACATGGCGAGAAAGGTATGACAGATGCTGCCTTAGAATATGCCACAATGTATGGTATGTTCCACTGGGGTCCAATTGCTTGGGCAATTTATGTTTTACCAGCTTTACCGATCGGTTACTTAGTTTTCGTGAAGAAAAAACCAGTTTATAAAATCAGTCAGGCTTGTCGACCGATTTTAAAAGGACAAACTGAAAAATTACCAGGTAAAATTGTCGATATTTTATTTATCTTCGGTTTACTTGGCGGTGCAGCTACATCACTTGGATTAGGTGTGCCAATGATTTCAGCTGGTATTGAACGTTTAACAGGTATTGATGGACAAAGTATGGTGTTACGTTCAGCGATTTTAATTACAATTACGGTTATTTTCGCAGTCAGCTCTTATACAGGACTAAAAAAGGGATTCAACGTTTAAGTGACGTGAACGTTTGGTTGTCATTTATTCTATTAGGATTTGTCTTTATTGTAGGTCCAACTGTATTCATCATGGAAACAACAGTTACAGGCTTTGGGAATATGTTAAAGAATTTCTTCCAAATGGCTACATGGTTAGAACCATTTGGCGGTATTGACGGACGTAAGGAAACAAACTTCCCACAACAATGGACAATTTTCTATTGGTCATGGTGGATCGTTTATGCGCCGTTTATCGGACTCTTTATCGCACGTATTTCCAAAGGTCGTACGTTAAAAGAAGTCATCTTAGGTACGATTATTTACGGTACATTAGGTTGTGTCTTATTCTTTGGTATCTTTGGTAACTATGCAGTGTATCTTCAAATTACACATCAATTCGATGTTGTATCATTCTTGAATGCACATGGTACGGAAGCAGCCATTGTTGAAGTCATTCACCAACTACCATTCCATAATATTATTGTCGTTCTATTCTTGATTTCAGCGTTCTTATTCTTAGCAACGACGTTCGACTCAGGTTCATATATTCTTGCTTCAGCATCTCAAAAGAAAGTGATTGGTGAACCATTACGCGCGAACCGTTTATTCTGGGCATTTGCGTTATGTTTATTACCATTCTCATTAATGCTAGTCGGTGGTCAACGTGCGCTGGATGTTCTGAAGACAGCTTCAATTCTAGCCAGTGTGCCGCTCATTGTGATTTTCGTCTTTATGATGATATCGTTTATTATCACCTTATCTAGAGACCGCGTTAAATTACAATTACGTGCCGCACGATTAAGAGAAGCAGAACATCGTTCCTTGAAGATTAATCAGATTGCGGAAGAACGTGAAGAGGAACAACACGCACAAAGATCTTAACGATTTATAAGCAGAATTACTTTTAAAGATAAAAAATGAATGAAGTAGAAATAAAAAATGGCACGCATTCCAAATCTGGAGTGCGTGCCATTTTTATACCGATAAGTTATGGAAAGTGTATTATACATCTTTCGGGTCAGGAATTGGGAAATATTTAAAGATTTCGCCTGTACGGATGGCTTCATTAATTTGAGAGAGCCATTCGTAATAGATACGAGAATGTTCGAGTTGTGCATTGACGCGTTGTGCATAGTCATAAGTTGCTTCATCGACATCATCTGATTCTAGAACGTGTTGAATAATTTGTTCTGCTTCATCAAGAGAAGCCATATTGACGTTTATTTCACGACTGAATTTCACATCGAAGAAGTGTCTGAAGAATATAAAGAAGTCTTTTTCAGCAACAAAATGTTGTTTACGACTGCCACGTGTAAATTGTTGTTTTACTAAGTCATATTCTTGTAGACGTTTCACACCTGTACTCATACTTGGCTTACTCATCTGCAACTTCTCGCGCATTTGATCCAAGGTCATATTATCTTCAAATACCATAGTCCCGTAAAGGTTGCCGACACTACGATTAATGCCGTACAAATCCATTGTTTCGCCAATCGCGTTAATCACTAAATCTTTAGCTTCTTCGATGGCTTGTTCATGTTGATTTGAACTTGTCATACTTAAACCTCCGTCCACTACATTTATATTCATTTTAGAGTTATTTCCCGCATTCGTCCAATGTTGAATCATGAATAGTATATCAAAGTACAGGATTATCTTTAACTTGCTATGCAGTGTGTTATATAAAAAGTGTGTTTGACACTTTCTCTTTATTCATGCTAACATAAACTTTGTAAAATTCGTTAAATAAAAATTTAACAAAGTTAACGGGGGTCTAAATGATGGAACTTGTAAAGCGTTTATCTCACCAACAATACATTGATGGTGAGTGGATAGACAGTGCGAACCAAGCCACACGTGAAATAATCAATCCTTATAATCAAGAAGTTATATTCGAAGTATCAGAAGCAGCAGCTGAAGATGCAGAACGTGCAGTAAAAGCAGCAAGACATGCTTTTGATCAAGGTGACTATGCGAATGAAACAAGTGAAGTCAAAGGACAAAAAGTCAGAGCAATTGCTGACAAGATTAAAGAAAATCGTGAAGAACTTGCGAAACTAGAAACGTTAGATACTGGTAAAACGTACGAAGAATCACTTGCAGATATGGATGACATCCATAACGTCTTTATGTATTTTGCGGGGTTAGCTGATAAAGACGGCGGTGAAATGATTAATTCACCAATTCCAGGTACAGAAAGTAAAGTTGTGAAAGAACCAGTCGGTGTGGTTACACAAATTACACCTTGGAACTATCCTTTACTACAAGCATCATGGAAAATTGCGCCAGCCTTAGCTACAGGTTGTTCATTAGTGATGAAACCTAGTGAAATCACACCATTGACAACTATTCGTGTATTCGAACTGATGGAAGAAGTCGGTTTCCCTAAAGGTGTTATTAATTTAGTATTAGGTGCCGGTTCAGTTGTAGGTGATGTTTTATCAGGTTCACCAGAAGTAGACTTAGTGTCATTTACAGGCGGTATTCAAACTGGTAAACACATTATGAAACAAGCAGCAAATCATGTGACAAATGTCGCATTAGAACTTGGCGGTAAAAATCCTAACGTTATTTTTGAAGATGCTGACTTTGATTTAGCAGTTGATCAAGCGCTAAACGGCGGCTATTTCCATGCAGGTCAAGTATGTTCAGCAGGTTCACGTATCATTGTTCAAAACTCAATTAAAGATAAGTTCGAAGAAGCGTTGATTAAACGCGTGAAAAATATTCGTCTTGGTAATGGGTTTGATGAAGATACTGAAGTGGGTCCATTAATCTCAGCGGAACATTTAGCAAAAGTTGAAGGTTATATGGATGTTGCGAAAGAAGAAGGCGCAACGATTGCGACAGGCGGTAAACGTCCTGATCGTGATGACTTGAAAGATGGCTTCTTCTTTGAACCAACAGTGATTACAGATTGTGATACGTCAATGCGTATTGTACAAGAAGAAGTATTCGGACCTGTTGTGACAGTTGAAGGGTTTGAAGATGAAGCGGATGCGATTCGTTTAGCGAACGATTCAATTTATGGTTTAGCAGGTGCAGTGTTCTCTAAAGACATCGGCAAAGCGCAACGTGTCGCAAGCCGATTACGTATGGGTACAGTATGGATTAATGATTTCCATCCTTACTTCGCACAAGCACCTTGGGGCGGCTATAAACAATCAGGTATCGGTCGTGAATTAGGTAAAGAAGGTTTAGAAGAGTACTTAGTTTCTAAACACATTTTAACGAACTATCATCCAGAACCAGTGAATTGGTTTAAAGGCTAATGCATTTTAAATAAAGCGAGAATACAGGTGAAATAATTTTCGCCTCTCTGTTCTCGCTCTCTTTTTGGACAAATTAAGATAAATCGAGCATAACCATTTTCTATAGGAGGAAGACATAAATGAGTAAATCTTATGATTATGATTATATTATTATCGGCGGGGGCAGTGCCGGTTCAGTTTTAGGTAATCGTTTAAGTTTAGACAAGAACAATGAGGTATTAGTATTAGAAGCAGGACGCAGCGACTATTTTTGGGATTTATTTATTCAAATGCCAGCAGCATTAATGTATCCATCAGGAAATCGTTTCTACGACTGGATTTATGCGACAAATAACGAACCACATATGGGCGGTCGTCAAGTTGCACACGCACGCGGTAAGGTATTAGGCGGTTCAAGTTCAATCAACGGTATGATTTATCAGCGTGGTAACCCGATGGACTATGAAAAATGGGGTTCACCAAAAGGTATGGAAACTTGGGATTACGCACATTGCTTACCATACTTCAAACGTTTAGAAACAACATTCGGTGCAGAACAAGATGACGAATATCGTGGTCATCATGGTCCGATTAAATTAAAACGTGGACCAGCGAAAAACCCATTATTCCAAGCGTTCTTTGATGCAGGTGTGCAAGCAGGCTACAATAAAACACCTGATGTGAACGGTTTCCGTCAAGAAGGTTTCGGACCTTTCGACAGCCAAGTTCATAATGGTCGTCGTGTATCAGCTTCACGCGCTTACTTACATCCAGTAATGAAACGTAAAAATTTACATGTTAAAACACGTGCGTTTGTGACGAAATTAAACTTTGAAGGTAATAAGGTTACAGGCGTGACATTTAAACGTAATGGTAAATTGCATACGGTTACCGCAAAAGAAGTCATCTTATCAGGTGGTGCGTTCAATACACCACAATTACTTCAATTATCAGGTATCGGTGATTCTGAACACTTGAAATCATTAGGTATTGAACCACGTATTCATTTACCTGGTGTCGGTGAAAACTTCGAAGACCACTTAGAAGTGTACATTCAACACGCAGCATCTCAACCTGTGTCAGAACAACCAAGTTTAAATCCATTAAAAATGCCATTTATCGGTTTACAATGGATCTTCAGCCGTACAGGCCCAGCCGCAACGAACCACTTTGAAGGTGGCGGATTCGTACGTTCAAACGATGATGTGAAGTATCCAAACTTGATGTTCCACTTCTTACCGTTAGCAGTACGTTATGATGGCGAGAAAGCAGAAACAAAACATGGTTTCCAAGTACACGTTGGACCAATGTATTCCAACTCTCGCGGCAGCTTGAAGATTAAATCAACAGACCCATTTGAACATCCTGACTTTGTGTTCAACTATCTTTCAACAGAAGAAGATAAACGTGAATGGGTAGAAGCTATTCGTGTTGCACGTAATATCTTATCTCAACCTGCACTTGCACCGTATAACGATGGAGAAATTTCTCCAGGACCAGAAGTTCAAACAGATGAAGAAATTTTAGATTGGGTACGCCGTGACGCTGAAACAGCATTACACCCTTCATGTAGTGCGAAAATGGGACCTGCTTCAGACCCAATGGCCGTTGTAGACCCATTAACAATGAAAGTACATGGCATGGAAAACTTACGTGTTGTTGATGCATCAGTCATGCCTACAACAACAAACGGTAATATTCATGCGCCTGTCTTAATGATTGCGGAAAAAGCTGCAGATATTATTTTAGGCAATGATCCAATGAAACCAGAATATATGGATTATTATGTACATGGTAAACATGATAAAAATGCAGGAACAGTTCAATAATTAACGTTTTAAAAGGAGTCTTCAAATAGTGGAGGACTCCTTTTTTTATATACTTTTAGAAAGTCTGTTTATTGCCATACGATGATGCAAAATTATAAATGTTTAAGTTTTGATACATAGGGATAAGAGAAACGTAACGAGGAAGTGTACAAAAGTAAATTTCATGTTAAAAATATTTATCAAAATAAAAAAGTGTGAAACTTTTGAAATTTACTAAAATAGTTATAGACACTTCTTAAAATTTCAGTATAATTAACTCAATTAGCAATTTTTAAACGAAACTAAATGTTGAACAAGCGAAACAAAGGTTTGGAGAAAACGAGGAGGAATTTTTTCTATGAAAAAATTAGATTTTCTTCCGAATAGACGGAACAAGTATTCTATACGTAAATTTACCGTAGGAACAGCTTCGATTCTATTAGGAACAATGTTGATTTTAGGAGTAAACGATGAAGCAAGAGCAGCTGAAAACAGCACATCTGATTCATCAGGCAGCAGCTCAAGCAGCTCGACGGGAAGTGGCGACACTTCAACAACTGAGTCAACTACAGAAACTACACCGACACAAGAGACACAAACAAATACGCCAGAAACAACGACGAATACGACAGAAACAGCACCACAAGTTGATACCTCTCCACCACAAGAACCGGCTCAAAATACAACTGAAACAACAGAAACACCTGCGACATCCACGCCATCTGGTGAGACGTCTGCGCCAACAACTGACCCTGCGCCAGCACCAGATACGACTACAGAACAAGATTCAACACCTTCTAATCAAGAATCTTCAACATCAACACCTTCAGAAACACCAACACCTTCACAGCCATCATCAAGTGAATCATCTCAAACACAAAGTAATCCTGATACTAAGACAACACCTTCAACAGACGCACCTTCATCATCAAACGACACTTCATCAGACTCTCAAACAACACCGACAAATGATACATCATCAGAATCTCAAGTGGCACCATCGAATGATACATCAAATCCAGATACATCAACAGGAACGTCAGATGCACCATCAACAACTGACAGTAATACTACAAATAGTACAGCTAATGATACTTCTACGCCAAATTCAACGAATGACACAACAATTTCATCTATTGAATCACCAACACCGACATTGTCTCAAGATTTATCACAAACATTGGATAGCAGTACAGATAAGGAAAGTGCTTTAACAGATTATTTAGCAACTGAAGAAAATTTATCACCTGAAGCAGCACAACAAGTGGTAGATGGTATGGCAGTAGATGCGAATACTGCGACAGATGAAGAAATCGCAGGTGCTTTATTGACTTCTTATTTACTGAATACATCGAGCGCACCTGGCAGTGATCCTGTGGGTGAATTACCATTAACAACATCTACACAATCATCAACGACATCAAGTTCAACAAGTATTTCACCGACGTTTCGTATGATGGCATTTTCAGCATATGCAGCACCAGCACCAGCGACACAAGTCAGCACGTGGGATCAGTTTATTGCGGCGTTAAATGACAAAACAGTCTCTAATATTCAATTGACTGGCAATATCACAGGTACAAGCTCACCGAACCTTCAAACTTCAACAGGACGCTCTGTGACGATTGATGGTGGCGGTTATACGTTGAATACGGGAACGAATATTATTAACGCCCCAGCAACATCAGGCAGTTGGAATATGACGTATCAAAACATGAATATTACAACGGGCAATACAGGTGGTTTAGTAAACTTCGGCGCAAGTACGACGACTAACAACACTATCTCGTTCAATAACGTCAAACATACTGGCAGTAACTTGGTGAGCAGTACACTCGCAAACCAAAACGTGAATGTCAATATTAGCGGCAACTTCAGTTCAATTAGTAATGACAGTACTTTAAACCGCTCAAACATTGGTGCGAAGAATATCAATATTGCGGCAGATGCGACAGTTAATATTACACGTACTGGTTTAGGTAACGCACTGCAAGTGGTTGATGGCGGTGTAATTACAACAGGTACGAATTCAAATATTACAATGAACGTTTCGCCAACCAACCCATGGGGCACAACGAACGGAACAACTGCATTCCAAGTCGGTAATGGCGGCTCTGTGTTAATCGGTGATGGTTCGACATTAAATATTACAGGTCAAAATATTTTTGACTTTGCGAATGATGGCACGCTTTACACAGGTGCGAATTCTACAATCAATATCAGTCAAAAAGGTAACGGTAACATTGTAGATATGGGGACTGGCAGTACTTTCGAAGTTGGCCAATACTCTAAATTCATCGCATATTCCGATGGACATCGTGCGGGTGATTACTCAAACAACAACCTGATAGGATTAGATGGTAACTCTCAAATTTTAATTGATGAGTACGCGACATTGTTCTTAGATGCGAAAAACCATCAATGGAACCCAGATACTAAGACACAAGTCGGCGCTTATAATGACTTAGTCAACATTAATGCGACAGGTACGCAAAGTGCATTATTATGGGTGAAAGATAATGCGACATTAGACTTGCGTACAGATAACCGTGACTATTACGCGGAAGTTTTATCGATTCCTTTAGGCGGTACAAGTCAAAACCGCCAATTTATCTTTGATAATGCGAACTATATCAACTTCCAAAAGAATAGTATTGTCACAAGTGGTCAAAGTACAAATGGCAGTAAGCCGAACTTGATTTATATGGATCCGGGCTCTCCAGGTTATATGAAGTGGAATGGCTCTTATATTGTTAAAACTTGGAATGCGACACACTTTAGTGATCCAAATCAAAGTGCAGATGCGGATACAGTTTGGTCTGACGTCGTAGATTTACAAGCAGCACAAAAAGGTTTCTCTACAGGTACACCAACTTATAATACAGCAGAATCTACAAGTGCCAGCTCAACACCTTCAGGTACAAGCAGTAAAGACTTAAGTACTTTAAATTTAAATACGATTCAAAGAATTGTGTTAATCAGTAATAACTCAGTCAACCCTGAAGCTGTGCCGGCGCAAACAACAGTAGAAACAATTGAGCCAAGCACAAGTTATCAAGCTGTTTCAGACCCGACAAAACCGCTTGGTACTGAAACGATTGTGGTAGAAGGTGTACCAGGTTCACAAACTGTAACAACAGAACCAGGTAAAGATACTATTGTGAACGTGACACAACAGCCAACAAACGAAGTTATAGGTGTGAATAATGTACAAGCGACGACAACAACTATTCCTTACAACACACAATATGTCGGTGTAAACCAACCAACAGATTATACAAACGTGCGTACACAAGGCCAAGCAGGTTCAACAACAACGACAACGACTTACACTGTAGACCCAGCAACAGGTCAATTATCTAATCCAGTGACTACTACATCGACAGTTCAACCTGTGACACAAGTCATTGAAAAAGGGACAGTTCAAGTTACCACAGAAGATATCGCTTATAACACCGTTTATGTAGAAAACCCAAATTTACCTCAAGGTACACAAAACGTTGTTCAACAAGGGGTAACAGGTCAAACACAAACGACAACGACTTATACAGTGAACCAGACAACAGGTGCATTAGAAAATCCGACAACATCAACAACGACATTAACGCAAAAACAAGATCAAATTATTGAAGTAGGATCAGGTGTGACAACATCAACAACTTCACCGATTCCGTCAGGTACGACATATGTTGCAGATCCAAACCCTGATGCAGGAGTTGGAGACCAAACAGTTGTGACGCAAGGTCAAGATGGTGTCGCAACAACAGTAAAAGAACCTGGTCAAGAAGCAGTTACAACAACGACAACACCAGCTGTTGATGAAGTCATCAGTGTGGATAATGTTGATACTAACGTGACACCGATTCAATATAATACGGTGTATCGTTATAACCCGGATTTAGCAGTAGGAACAACGAATACGTTAGTTCAAGAGGGACAAAATGGTTCAACAACGACGACAACAACGTATGATGTAGATGCGACAACAGGTGCATTATCTAACCCGCAAACTGTGACAAATACAATCAATCCAGTTGACCAAGTCTATGAATATGGACCAGTTGCAGGCGATACAGTGTATCAAGTCGACCCGAACTTACCATACAACCAAACAAATACAGTGCCAGGCACGCCAGGGGATCCGAACGATCCAAACAACTTGCCGACGGACACAATTGTTTATGTTGGTAATGTCAGCACATCAACGACACCAATTATTCATAGTACCGAATACATTGGTGTGAATGAACCGACGACGTATAGAAATGTAGTGGCTGAAGGCAGTGATGGTTCAACAACAACGACAACAACATATGAGGTCAATCCTCAAACAGGTGAATTGATTAATCCGCAAACTAATACAGAAACAGTGCCTGCAGAAAATCGCGTAATTGAAAAAGGGACAGTCCAAGTTACAACAGCAGAAGTACCATATGAAACGACTTATAGAGAAAACCCAGATTTACCACAAGGCACAGAAAATGTGTTGCAAGAAGGTGTGGTAGGTCAAACACAAACAACGACAACTTATACAATCAACAGCACAACAGGTGAATTAGAAAGTCCCGTTTCAAATACAGATACTTTAGTACAAGCACAAGACCGTATTATTGAAGTGGGTACAGGTACGACGTCTGTCACAACGACACCAATTCCAGCGACAACGGTTTACCAAGCGAACCCTGACAAAGATTCAGGTACAGGTGACCAAATTGTGATTGTTGAAGGTCAAGATGGTGTGTCAACAACAGTGAAAGAACCAGGTCAAGAAGCGGTTACAACGACAACCACACCAGCGGTTAATGAAGTCATCGGTGTAGATAATGTTGATTCAGCGACAGCACCGATTCCATATGAAACAATCAACCGTTATAACCCAACATTACCTGTTGGTTCACAAAATGTGGTCGTTCAAGAAGGACAAGAAGGTACCGCAACGACAATCAAGACATATGAAGTTGACCCAGCAACAGGTGCGTTATCTAATCCGGTGACAACGGAAGAAGTGTCTCCATCAACACCGCGTATCGTAGAATACGGACCAGTTGAAGGTAATACGGTTTATCAAGTCGACCCGAACTTGCCATACAACCAAACAAATACAGTACCAGGTACACCTGGAAATCCAAATGATCCGAATAACTTACCGACGGATACTATTGTGTATGTCGGTAATGTCAATACAACAAATGAAACATTACCTTATGACACGCAATATGTAGGTGTTAATCAACCGACAGATTATACAAATGTACAAACAGCGGGTCAAAATGGTGTGACGACAACGACAACAACTTATGAAGTTGATCCAAATACGGGTACATTGATTAATCCATCTATTTCAACACAAACGACACAACCTGTGACAGAAGTGGTTGAAAAAGGAACAGTACAAGTTGCGACAACACCAGTACAATATGAAACGATTTATCAAGAAAATGCGAATTTACCTGTAGGCGTTCAAAATGAAATCCAACCAGGTGTGGTTGGGGAAACAACAACGACAACAACGTATACAGTGAATCCTGAAACAGGCGCATTAGAAAATCCGTCATCAACAGATGCGACAACAGTTCAAAAACAAGACCGTATTATTGAAGTCGGTACAGGTACAACTGTTGTGACTACAGATCCAATAGCGCCGACAACGGTTTACGAAGCAAACCCTAATCCAGATGCGGGCACAGGTGATTACACAGTAATAACACCTGGACAAGCAGGTGAAACGACAACTACGAAAGAACCTGGTCAAGAGCCAGTCACTGAAATTACGACACAACCTGTGAATGAAGTCATTGGTGTGGATAACGTAGATACAACAACAGAAACAATTCCGTATCAAACAGAAACACGTTATAACCCGAACTTGCCAGTAGGCAGTACAGATGTAGTGGCACAACCAGGTCAAGAGGGTGTGATTACGACAACGACAACGTATGACGTAGATACAACGACAGGACAACTGTCTAATCCACAAGTGTCAACAGAGACAACACAACCTGTGACACAAATTATCGAATATGGTCCGGTTGCCGGAGAAACGATTTATCAAGCAGACCCAAACCTGCCATATAATGAAACAACGACGGTTGAAGGTACGCCTGGTGATCCGAATGACCCGAATAATTTGCCTACAAACACAGTGATTAAAGTAGGTAATACAACACATGAACTCGCAACATTACCTTATGACACGCAATATGTAGGTGTGAGTCAACCGACAGATTATACAAATGTCAGAACAGAAGGGCAAGAAGGTTCAACAGCTACGACAACGACGTATACAGTGGACCCAGATACAGGTGCGTTATCAAATCCGGTCACTTCTGTTCAAACGATTGGACCAGTTACACAAGTGGTTGAAAAAGGAACGGTTCAAACGACAACAGCGGATGTCCCATATGAAACGATTTATAGAGAAAACCCAGATTTACCACAAGGCACACAAAATGTGGTACAACAAGGCGTGGTTGGTCAGACACAAACAACGACAACGTATACGATAAATCCAGAAACAGGTGCGTTAGAAAGTCCGACATCTGACACAATAACTACGATTTACAAACAAGACCAAATCATTGAAGTAGGTACAGGTGTAACGACATCTACAACGTCACCGATTTTACCGACAACAACTTACCAAGCGAACCCTGATGCAGACCCTGGCACAGGAGACCAAGTTATCTTAGTGCCTGGTCAAGAAGGTGTTGCGACAACGGTAAAAGAGCCAGGTAAAGAAGCGGTCACTACAACGACTAAAGAACCAGTGAATGAAGTGGTTGGTGTAGATAACGTGGATACTACAACGAGCACGACAGCTTATGATACGATTACACGTTATAATCCGAACTTGCCGACAGGCAGTACAAATGTAGTCGTTCAACAAGGTCAAGATGGCGTTACAACAACGACAACTACGTATGAAGTAGACCCGACAACAGGCCAATTATTAAATCCGCAAGTAGAAACAAACACAACAGAACCAGTGAGTCAGATTGTGGAATATGGTCCTGTCGCAGGCAATGTCGTGTATCAACCTGACAGTAATGTACCTTATAATCAAACTAATACTATTGAAGGTACACCTGGAGATCCAAATGATCCGAATAACTTACCGACAGATACAGTTGTCAAAGTGGGTAATGTGCAAACGGATGTGACGACACAACCATATGAAACAACATATGTAGGTGTGAGTCAGTCGACAGATTACACAAATGTTCAAACACAAGGTCAAGACGGTACAACGATTACCACAACAACGTATCAAGTGGATCCAAACACAGGTTCACTATCAAACCCTGTGACTGCAGTTCAAACGATTGCGCCAGTGACACAAGTGGTTGAAAAAGGAACAGTTCAAACAACAACAGCGGATGTCCCATATGAAACGATCTACAGAGAAAATCCGGATTTACCACAAGGTACACAGAATGAAGTTCAAACAGGTATTACAGGTCAAACACAAACAACAACGACTTACACAGTGAACACACAAACAGGTGCACTAGAAAGTCCAGTTGAAAACACAACGACATTAGTTGAAAAGCAAGATCGCATTATTGAAGTGGGTACAGGCGTAACAACTTCTACGACAACACCAATCCCACCTGAAACAACTTATCAAGCAAATCCTGATAATGATCCAGGTGTCGGCGAACAAACGATTATTACACAAGGTCAATCTGGTGTATCAACGACAGTCAAAGAACCTGGGCAAGAGGCAGTTACGACAACGACAACAGAACCTGTGACGGAAGTCATTGGCGTAGATAATGTGGATGTGACACAACAAGATATTCCGTATAACACGATTGAACGTTATAATCCGAATTTACCAGTGGGTACAACGAATTCAGTGGCACAAGAAGGGCAAACGGGTCTTAAAACAACAACGACAACGTATGAAGTTGACCCAGATACAGGCGCATTATTAAATCCTGCGATTAATACAACAGAAACTGCGCCAGTTGATCGTATTATTGAATATGGTCCAGTGGCAGGAGAAGTAATTTATCAACCAGACCCAAGCTTACTAGTAGGCCAACAAACGACTACTGAAGGTGTACCAGGAGATCCAAACGATCCAAATAACTTACCGACAGATACGGTTGTTAAAGTGGGTAATGTCGATACTGCGACAACAATCTTACCGCACGATGTGACATACGTGGCAGTAGATCAACCGACAGATTATAAGAATGTCGCAACAACAGGTGTCGATGGTTCAACGACTACTACAACAACGTATCAGGTGGATCCAAATACAGGTGTGTTAAGCAATCCGACATCAGTTAATCAAACAACAGAACCTGTGACAGAAGTTGTGGAAATCGGTACGCAACAAGTTACTACAGCTGAAGTACCTTATACAACGATTTATAGAGAGAACCCAGACCTTGCGGAAGGCACACAAAATGAACTTCAAGCAGGTGTCATTGGACAGACACAAACGACAACAACTTATAGCGTGAATCCAGAAACTGGAGAGTTATACAATCCAGTTGTGAATACAGTAACGCTGACTGAAAAACAAGATCGTATTGTAGAAGTCGGCACTGGCGTGACAGTAACAGACACAACATTGATTCCGCCAACGACAACGTATGAAGCAGCACCGAACCCAGATGCAGGTGTCGGTAACACGACAGTGATTACAGAAGGTGTACCAGGTGAATCAACAACAACGAAAGCACCAGGACAAGATCCAGTTACGGAAACAACAACACCGCCTGTCAACGAAGTGATTGGTGTTGATAATGTAGACACAACAACAGATACGATTCCATTCGATACGCAATATGTAGCAGTAGATCAACCTATCGGCTATGAAAATGTGGCGACATCAGGTCAAAATGGTACAACAACGACAACAACAACGTATCAAGTCGACCCGAATACAGGTGCATTGATTTCTCCAGAAACAACAACGACGACAGAACAACCAGTGGCACAAGTGATTGAAATCGGTACAAAACAAGTGACAACAAACGATATTCCGTTCAATACAACGTATGTTGATAATCCGAACTTGCCAGTAGGAACTGAAAACGAAGTCCAAGCAGGTATTGTGGGACAAGAAGAAATCACAACAACATATACTGTAAATCAGACAACAGGCGCACTTGAAAATCCAGTGTCTGTGACAACAACACAAGTTGAAAAACAAGATCGTATTATCGAACGTGGTACAGGTGTCACAACAACTGAAGTGACAGAGCTGCCACCGAAAACAATCTATGTTGCGGATTCAGATAGTGATGCAGGTGTGGGCGGTACGACTGTTCTTACGCCAGGTCAAGCAGGTTCAACAACGACAACGACTGAACCAGGTCAAACACCTGTCACAGAGACAGTTCCGGCTGTAGACCAAGTTGTAGGTGTTGATAACGTAGATACAAGCACAACAGACGTTCCGTTTGAAACACAATATGTCGGTGTGAACCAGCCTGTGGGTTATGAAAATGTTGCAACGACAGGTCAAAACGGTACAGAAACAACGACAACAACGTATGATGTGAATCCAGAAACTGGAGCGTTGACGAACCCTCAAGTTTCAACAACATCAACACCAGCTACTGCACAAGTTGTGGAAATCGGTACAACGCAAGTTGAAACTAACGATGTGAATTACGAAACAATTTATAGAGAAAATCCAGACTTGCCTGCAGGTACACAAAATGAAATTCAAGCAGGTATTACAGGACAAACTCAAACAACAACAACTTATACAGTAAATGCGCAAACAGGTGCGTTAGAAAATCCAACTTCAAATACAGTAACAACAAAAGAAGTACAAAACCGTATTGTTGAAGTCGGTACAGGTGTAACGACACAAACTACGACACCAATCGCACCAACAACAAGTTACACCGCAAACCCTGATACAGCGCAGCCAATCGGAGAACAAACAGTGATCACAGAAGGTGTGCCAGGTGAATCGACAACAACGAAAACACCAGGACAAGAGCCTGTTACTGAAACAACAACGCAACCTGTGAATGAAGTCATTGGTGTAAACAATGTGACACAAACAGAAACGGATGTACCATATGAAACAATTATCCGTTATAATCCGAATCTGCCAGTCGGCACAACGGATTATGTAGCACAAACAGGACAAAATGGTTCAACTATTTCTACGACAACTTATGAAGTTGATACAAACACAGGTGCATTGATTAATCCGAACACACAAACAACAACAATAGATCCAATAAATCAAATTGTAGAATACGGACCAGTTGCTGGCGGTACAACATATCAAGCAGACCCGACATTACCAGCTGGTCAAACAAGTACAGTACCAGGTCAACCAGGAGATCCGAATGATCCGAATAATCTGCCGACGGATACTGTGGTAAAAGTGGGCAACGTAACAACAGAAACAAGCCCAGTTCCTTATAACACGCAATATGTAGGTGTTAGTGAACTGACAACGTATACAAATGTTCAAACACCAGGTCAAAATGGTACTGAGACAACAACGACAACGTATACTGTGAACCCAGAAACAGGTGCACTTGAAAGTCCAGCAACTACAACAACGACAATCCCTTCAACAACTGAAGTGATTGAAAAAGGTACAGTACAAGTTGTAAATACGGATATTCTTTACGACACAGTATATAGAGAAAATCCAGATTTACCTGTAGGTACACAAAATGAAATTCAAGCAGGTAGCGTTGGCACATCACAAACAACAACAATTTACCAAGTGAATGGTCAAACAGGTGCGTTAGAAAATCCAACGTCAGAAACAACAATTCTATCTGGAGCACAAACACGCATAATTGAAGTAGGTGTCGGCACAACTGTTACGACAACAGATGTGATTGAACCTAAGACAAACTATGTCGCAAATCCAGATGCAGACCCAGGCACAGGTAATCAAACAGTCATCACACCAGGTGAGCCGGGTGAATCGACAACAACGAAAGCACCAGGTCAAGAGCCTGTCACTGAAACAACAACACCAGCTGTTGATGAAGTGATTGGTGTAGACAATGTGGATACGACAACACAAACAATTCCGTACGAAACCATCATCCGTTATAATCCGGATTTACCTGTCGGTACAGTGAATCAAGTGGTACAAGAAGGTCAAGACGGTACGACAACAACGACAACGACATATGATGTAGACAGCACAACAGGTACATTGTCTAATCCGCAAGTAACACAAAGCACAACAGCACCTATCAATAAAATTGTAGAATATGGTCCGGTTGAAGGTACGATTGTGTATCAACCAGATGCGAATCTGCCATATGGTGAAACAGAAACAATTCCAGGTACGCCAGGCGACCCGAATGATCCGAATAACCTACCGACTGAAACAGTAGTGAAAGTGGGTAACCAAGTTACAACAACGGATGCGTTGCCATATGGCACGCAATATGTTCCAACAACTGAACCGGTAGGCTATGAAAATGTGAAAGTCGCAGGTCAAGATGGTACATCTACAACGACAACAGTGTATGATGTGGATCCAACAACAGGTACATTAAGCAATCCAGCAGTGACGACAAATACAACACCGGCTGTCACACAAGTTGTTGAAAAAGGCACAACTCAAGTCACAACAAGTGCTGTACCATATGAAGCGGTTTATGTAGAAAATCCTAATTTACCTGAAGGTGCACAAAATGTGCTTCAAGAAGGTTCAGCAGGTCAAACACAAACAACGACAGTTTATTCACTCAATGCGGAAACCGGTGCTTTAGAAAACCCAGTTTCTTCTACAGTGACAACACAAGAAGCAATCAATCGAATTATTGAAGTCGGTACAGGGGTAACGACAACAACGACAACACCGATTGCGCCGACTACGTCATACGAAGCTAATCCAGATTATACGCAACCTGTCGGAACACAAACTGTGACAGTCCCTGGTCAAGCAGGCGAATCAACGACAACGAAAGCACCAGGACAAGAAGCGGTTACAGAAACAACGATTCCTGCAGTGAATGAAATTATTGGTGTGAATAACGTAGAACGTACAGAAACAACCATTCCATACGAAACAATCGTACGTTATAACCCAAGCCTTCCTGTAGGTACAACAGATTATGTCGCACAAGAAGGTACGAATGGTACAACGACAACGACAACAACGTATGAGGTAGATAATCAAACCGGTGCGTTAACGAATCCACAAACACAAACAACAACAGTAGATGCGATGAATCATATTGTGGAATATGGACCGGTAGAAGGCGGCATCATTTATCAACCAGATGCGACGTTGCCTGCAGGTCAAACATCTACAACACCAGGTACACCTGGAGATCCAAACGATCCAGATAACTTACCGACAGATACTATTGTGAAAGTCGGCAATACAACAACAGAAACAACTCAAGTACCTTATGAAACGAAATATGTAGGTGTTGATGCACCAACAACTTATACGAATGTACAAACACCTGGTCAAACAGGTACAGAAACGACAACAACAACGTATAGCGTGAATCCTTCAACGGGTGCTTTAAGTAACCCGCAAATCACAACAACATCAACACCAGCTGTTGATGAAGTGATTGAAAAAGGTACGACACAAGTCACAACAGCTGACGTTCCTTACAATGTGGTTTACAAAGAAAATCCTAATCTACCTCAAGGTACAGAAAATGTACTGCAAACAGGTATCACAGGACAAACGCAAACAACAGTAACGTATACGGTGAATCCGCAAACAGGCGAGCTAGAAAATCCATTATCAACAGATCAAGTGCTAGTAGAAAAACAAGACTTGATTATTGAAGTGGGTGTCGGTACAACATCAACGACAACAACAGAAATTCCGCCAGAAACAACGTACGTTGCGAACCCTGATCCAGACGCAGGTACAGGTGATACACAAGTGGTGACACCAGGCGTACCGGGCGAGTCAACCACAACGAAAACACCTGGACAAGAAGCGGTGACAGAAGTTACTACACCAGCGATTAATGAAGTGATTGGTGTAGACAATGTGGATACGACAACGCAAACGATTCCGTATGAAACAATCATCCGTTACAATCCAGACTTACCTGTCGGTACAACAGATTATGTTGCGCAAGAAGGTCAAAATGGAGTCACTACAACGACAACAACGTATGAGGTGGACAGTCAAACAGGTGCGTTGACGAATCCTCAGACTGAAACACAAACAACAAATCCAGTGCAACGTATTGTGGAATATGGACCAGTAGAAGGCGGTGTGGTCTACCAACCAGATTCAAGTGTGCCATATGGCGAAACAGTAACTGTTCCAGGTACACCAGGTGACCCGAATGATCCAAATAATCCACCGACAGAGACGGTCGTTAAAGTTGGTAATATGACAACAGATACAACACCAGTTGCGTATGACACGCAATATGTACCGACAACTCAACCGGTGGGCTACGAAAATATTACGACACCAGGTCAAGACGGAGTAGTAACGACAACAACGATTTATCAAGTGGACAAGACAACAGGTACATTGATTAATCCAGAAGTAACATCAATCAAGACACCACCTGTCACACAAATTGTGGAAAAAGGTACAACACAAACATCAACGAACGATGTACCATACGAAACAGTGTATATCGAGAATCCTAACTTGCCTCAAGGCACACAAAACGAGTTACAGGCAGGTGTTACAGGTCAAACGACAACGACTGTGACGTATACGTTGAGCCCACAAACAGGTGCGTTAGAAAATCCGACAGAAGTGACAACTACTGATATTGCGAAACAAGACAGAATCATTGAAGTCGGCAGCGGTACAACAACATCTACGACAACACCGATTGCGCCGCAAACTTCATATGAAGCGAACCCAGATGTATCACAACCAATTGGTACACAAACAGTGATTACAGAAGGACAACCAGGTGAATCTACAACAACGAAAGAACCGGGTCAAGAAGCGGTAACAGAAGTGACAACACCAGCAGTGAATGAGGTTATCGGTGTCAACAACGTAGAACAAACAACAGAAACGATTCCGTATGACACGATTGTCAGATATAATCCGAATCTGCCAGTCGGCACAACGGACCATGTTACACAAGAAGGTCAAAACGGTGTTACTACGAAGACAACAACGTATGAAGTAGATGCGACAACGGGTGCGTTGATTAACCCGACAACGAATACTGAGACAACCAACCCAGTGCAACGTATTGTGGAATATGGACCAGCTGCAGGCCAAGTGGTTTACCAACCGGATCCGAACTTACCAGCAGGTGAAACAAGAACAGTGGAAGGTCAACCAGGAGATCCGAATGACCCAGATAATCCACCGACAAACACAGTCGTTTATGTAGGTAATGTCGTAACTGATTCAACATCAGTACCATACGATACGCAGTATATCAGTACAGATGAGCCTATTGGTTATGAAAGTGTCGTAACACCAGGTCAAGACGGTACGACAACTACAACGACAACGTATGAAGTGGATCCGATGACAGGCGCATTAGTAAATCCAACAACATCAACTGAAACAACATCACCGACATCGCAAATTGTCGCAAAAGGTACAACTCAAACAACAACGAATGACGTACCATTCGAAACAATTTATCAAGAAAATCCTAACTTACCGCAAGGTACTCAAAATGAAGTACAAGCAGGTATCACAGGTCAAACTGAAACAACAACGACGTATACAGTCAATCCAGAAACTGGTGCACTTGAAAATCCATCAACTGTCACAACAACTGTGACACCGGCACAAAATAGAGTGATTGAAATCGGAGTCGGTACAACCGCAACGACAACAACAGAAATACCGCCGTCAACTTCATATGAAGCGAATCCAGATCCATCACAACCAATCGGTACACAGACAGTGACAACAGAAGGACAACCAGGTATTGAAACAACAACGAAAGTACCAGGGCAACCTGCGACATCAGAAATTACAACACCACCAGTCAATGAAGTGGTAGGTGTGAACAACGTTGAACAAACAACAACACCTATACCATTTGAAACAATTATCAGATACAATCCTGATTTACCAGTCGGTACAGTTAATCATGTGGCACAAGAAGGTCAAAACGGCGTAACTACAACGACAACAACGTACGAAGTAGACAAAACAACAGGCGCTTTATTGAATCCGACAACAACAGAATCTGTCACAACACCGCCAGTTGACCGTGTGATTGAATATGGACCTGTCGCACCATCTACAACGTACCGTCCAAATCCAGACTTGCCAGTTGGCGAGACACAAGTGATAGAAGAAGGTACGCCAGGAGATCCGAATGACCCGAATAATCTGCCGAAAGACAGAGTGATCAGTGTCGGCACGAAAGTGGTCACAACGACAGATATCCCATATGACACAATCTACCAAGACAACCCGAACTTACCAGCAGGTACAGAATATGAAGTACAGCCAGGTAAAACAGGTCAAACACAAACAACAACAGTTTACGGCGTAGATCCGAAAACAGGTGAACTCATCAATCCAGATACAACAACAATTACACTGGTTGAAAAGGTAGACAGAATTGTTGAAAGAGGAACTGGCACAGTACCAGTTGACCCAGAAGATCCGGGCACAACACCAGAAGAACCAGAACAACCTGAAGATCCGGGCACAACACCAGAAGATCCAGGTACAACACCGGAAGAACCACAAGAGCCAGAAAATCCTGAGACACCAACACCAGAAGTTCCAGAAACGCCAGGCACACCAGAACAGCCTGAAAATCCAACGCAACCAGAAAAACCAGAAGAGCCTGAAACAGAAGTGCCAAATGAACCAAGCGAACCAAATCAACCAGAACAACCAATAACACCAAGTACACCTGAGACACCAACACAACCAGAAAAACCATCACAACCGACATCACCAGAAGTTACTGTGCCATCTGAAGATAAAGATGGAGTAACGCCACCACATGTACCATCTGAACCTGAAACTAATGATGGTACAACAGTAACGACTGAAGGTGAACAAGATGTACCAGCTCAGTCAGAAGCTGAAGGTAAACAACCAACAAAAGCAGATAAGCAACAAACTGCTAAAGATAAAGACTTACCTGATACAGGTCAAGATGATGTGAAGAAAACATTATTCGGCACATTGTTCGCTGGTTTAGGTGCTTGGTTACTCTTTGGCAAACGTCGTAAGAAAGATAATGAAGAGAAATAAGTATTAAATTTAAAAACTGAATAAGTAAGATGAGACGTCCTTTGAAAGTTCAAGGGGCGTCTTTTTTATGATTTTATTTCTGAAATGGTAAAGGAGAGATTGTGTTAATTGTATGTAAAGAATGTTAAGTGAGTGTTGATTTTATAATTAGTTTATTAATGGTATGTAATTCTAAAATTAGGATTGTTAAATAATAATTTTAATTACGAATATTGATTGAATACTTTTTACTTAGTGGATTATACTGTTACTAAATTGGAACATAATATCTAATTAGAATATTTGCGATGTGTGTTGAAATGGCAGAAATCTTTTCGGATGGAAGCGATAAACAAAAAACCATTTGGATATTTGGCAGATATTCTAAAGTATTATTTCTTGGCATCATAGTGAGAGATAATCGTTAAAGATAAAGGAGAAGATAGCTATGCAAATACCATTTAGTCCGCCTAAAATTTCTGAAGAGGCCATCGAAAGTGTTGTGGAAACTTTAAGATGCGGTTGGATTACGACAGGGCCTAAAACGAAAGCATTTGAGGAAGCGTTAACTGACTATATGGGGACAGAAGGTACAGTCGCAATGAACTCAGCAACGGCAGCTTTAGAAATGACATTACGTTTATTAGGTATCGGCGAAGGGGACGAAGTCATCACTTCTGCTTATACATACACCGCTTCAGCCTCAGTCATCGCCCATGTCGGCGCTAAAATTGTATTAGTAGACACGCAAAAAGACTCCTTAGAAATGGATTACACACAACTCGAAGATAAAATCACAGAAAACACAAAAGCCATTATTCCTGTGGATATTGCAGGTCAATTATGCGATTACGATCGATTATTTGAAATTGCATGTCGTAAACAAGCACTTTTCCACACGGAAAATCCTGTGCACGCTTTATTAAATCGTATAGCGATTATTAATGATGGTGCCCATTCATTCGGCGCGACCAAAGGGGAAAACAAAAGCGGCAGCTTCGCAGACTTTACCACATTCTCTTTCCATGCGGTAAAAAATCTGACGACTGCTGAAGGTGGGGCAGTTACATGGACGAAAGATTACGAAGCACATGGTTTTGATTTACAGAAACTATACAAAACTTCTATTCTGCACGGTCAAAGTAAAGATGCCTTATCTAAAATGCAGAAAGGGAACTGGGAATATGACATCTCAGAGTTAGGTTACAAATTCAATATGACAGATATCAATGCGGCCATTGGTTTGGATCAACTCAATCATTATGATGAAAACTTAGCACGCCGTAAAGAAGTGGTACGTTTATATGATGAAAATTTAAACTCAGATGTTATCAAGACGCTAAAACACTTTGATAATGATAAAGAATCCAGCTGTCACTTATATATCACGTGGATTAAAGGGGCAACAGAAGAACAACGTAATGCGATTATTGAACATTTGGCGGATGAAGGTATTGCGACAAATGTGCATTATAAACCGTTACCGATGTTTTCAGCGTACCAAGAATATGGCTTTGACATTAAAGATTTCCCGAATGCGTATGCGCATTATGTGAACGAATTGACATTACCGCTCTATCCGCAGTTAACTGATGAACAAGTAGAATACATTATTAAACAAGTGAATGAAGCAGTCGGCGGGGTGCTGGTATGAAGAAGGTCTTAATTCTAGGTGTGGCACCTGTACAAGCTGAAGCTATTGAGAAATTAAAAGAGATGGGTTACGAAACACATGCGTTGGCCATGAAAAAAGATGGCCCTGGTGCTGACAGTGCAGATTATTTCGAAGAGATTAATATTATAGATGAAGCGGCAGTCATCGCTTATATCAAACAACATCATATTGATGCTGTTTATTCAGTAGGCTCAGATTTGGCTATGCCAGTTGCGAATAAAATCTCAGAAGCCTTAGATTTACCACACTTTGTCAGTTATGACACAGCATATGCATGTAATCACAAAGATGTAATGCGTGCACAAACCAAAGGGATTACAGGTTCTGTCCCTTTTGAAATCACAAAAGATGTGAACCATCAAACAGAAATTGACTACCCAGTCTTTGTGAAACCGACAGATGGTCAAGGACAACGTGGCATTACTTTAGTGACACAAGCTGCTGATTTACCAGAAGCGATTGCTTATGCGGTGGATCAGTCTAGAGAAGGCGCAGCAATTATTGAACGCTATATCGATGGTTATGAAATTTCAGTGAATGGCTATGTTGTAGATGGCGAACTGCAATTTACCTTAGTATCGATGCGTGAAACGTGGCCGCAACATCCAGGTTTAATCCATAAACATATTATCGACCCTGATTATGATTATCCTATGGCTTCTATTGAAGCAGCGATTGCAGCACACTTAGAGACCCTGAAAATTCAAAATGGTCCTGTGTATGCGCAAGTAAAAGTAATGAATCACGAAGCATTTATTATTGAAATCACGCCACGCTTTGATGGTTGTCATATGCATAAATTGATTCAATATTATAATCATGATGACTTATTAGAGAAAACGTTCAAGCATCTTCTAGAAGAACAAGCCCCTACATTTACGGAGGCGACAACAACACAACCTGTGGTTTTAGAGTTTATGTGTGAGACACCGAAACAACCGATTGATTATTATCAATTCAAAGTACCAGATCATACTTTAGAAAGCTATCGTTATTACCAACAAGGAGAATTCATCAGACCTGTTAACGGTGTGTATGACAAAGTGGGCTTTTATATTTATCCGCTGATGAAGGAGGAAGATTAAATGGCCTTTAGAATTACAGGCGGCACAGGATTGCTTGGTCGCTATCTGACTGCTTTATTAGAAGATAAAGCTATTGATTATACAGTTTTATCACGTCGTCAAAATACAGAAGATGCGCATCAAGTCCAAACCGATTACAGCGAGGCTTCTTTGGAGATGATATTTCAAGAAGATGATGTCATTGTTCATCTGGCAGGTAATAGAGGACCAAAGAAAAACATCAGCAGTTATACAGAAGAAGTACAGATGGCACAACATGTGTTTGAAGCGGCGCTTGAACAAAAATGTAAAAAAGTAATCGTGGCTTCTTCTATTTCTGTATATGATGATACTTCTACATTGCCTTGGCAGGAAGAAGACGCAGTGAATGATGTGCCGAAGTCTTTATATGGTTTGAATAAACGTTATATTGAACAGCTGGCTGCGTATTATCGTAAGCATTATCAGTTGGATATAGTGTGTTTACGTTTCTCTCATTTATTTGGCGCACATGAGAAAAATAACTATATGATTAATTATTTTATGCGCTTAGCTTTGTTAGGGAAGCCCTTAACAGTAATGGGTGAGAGTGATGTATCACGTGAATTTTTATATGCGAAAGATGCGGCAAATGCGATTTGGCAAGCGTCCCAGTATCCAAACACTTCTTTAATTCAAAACATTAAAGGCAGTGAAACGTTAACGAACCTAGAAGTGGCGCAACATATCAATCAAGTGTTCGGCAATCCGACTGACATTCAACGTCAAGATGAAGATGTGCCGGATTATTTTGAACCTTCTTATATGGATGGTACACGAGCACAACAAGAAATTGATTTTGTCCCTCAACATCAGTTTATAGATGCATTACAAGAAATTTATCGAGAAATGGAGGGGCTGCGTGATGAGTTACCGGAAAAATATTAAGCGTTTGTTAGATGTGTTGTTATTTGTAGCATTGTTGCCGGTGTTATTAATTGTAGCTTTGCCTGTTAGTATAATGATTAAGAGAGAAGATAGAGGCAGTATCTTATATAATGGGCAACGTTTAGGTGTCGGTATGTTGCCTTTTGAAATGCATAAGTTTCGTACAATGAAAGAAAACGCACAAGATATTCGTAATGCGGATGGCAGTACGTTCAATAGTGATCAAGACCCACGTGTGACAAATATCGGTCGTGTGTTACGTCAAACAAGTATTGATGAATTACCACAATTGCTGAACGTATTAAAAGGTGACATGAGCTTTGTCGGACCGCGTCCGAGTCCGCTTGGCAATACACATCGTTATCCGGATTACTATAAAACAAAGTTTCATGTGAAACCTGGTATTACGGGTTTAACACAAGCTTTGTTGCGAAATAGTGCTTCGATGGAAGAACGTATGCGTTTAGATGCTTTTTATGCGGCGAATGTCAGCTTTAAAATGGATGCATTTGTGATTTATAAAACGATTTCAACGGTGTTATTACGAAAAAATATTAATCAGAAGTAAGAGAGGAATAGCACTTATGAAGAAAGAACTGATTTTGTTGACGAATTACTTTCCTTACTATAAAGGAGAGGAATATTTAGAAGAAGAAATCAAATATTTGGCAGAAGCCTTTGATCACATTGTGATTGTTCCGACAATGGTCAGTCAGAAGATGAAAGTGACAAGAGAAGTACCGGATGTTGCGACAGTCATCGACTTGCCTTTCCCGCAAGGACTAAAAGATAAGGCCATCAACTTCTTAAAAACAGGGCCAAATATTTTATTAAGTCAACCGCGTTTACGCAGTATCGGTGAAAATGCAGGTTCCTTAAATCCTTATAAGTGGATGTACAACTTGTATTTTGAATCGAGAACAGATGCGATTTATCAAGACTTAGTACGCTCACATTTATTACCGGAAAATGATGGCTATACGCAGCTTTATATTTACAGCTATTGGTTTTATATCACTGCGAACCTCGGCAGAAAATTAAAATATGATTATTATGGTGATGATTCTATCCCATTTATTTCTAGAGGACATGGTTATGATGTCAATGATTATATTAAACCGTTTAGCTTCTTGCCGATGCGTCAGACGATGTTGAAACATGTGGATGCGTTATATCCAGTATCTGATACGAGCTCGAACTATTTAAGTAACAAGTTCCCGAAATATGCGGATAAAATTGAAACCAGACGTCTCGGTGTAGGTGAAGGCAATTATCAAGTTTCATTACGTCAGCCGCCTTTATTTGTCAGCTGTTCAACGATTCGTAAATTAAAGCGTTTAGATGTCATTATTGATGCGTTAGCACAATTGAATGAACAAGGTTATGATTTCAAATGGGTACATATCGGTGATGGTCCAGATGCGCAAAAAATTGAAGCAATGGCGAAAGAGAAATTAAAGCCGTCTCAATATGAATTGATTGGACGTTTGCCGAACAAAGACGTCAGAAAATGGTATCATGAGCATAACCCGACGTTATTTTTAAACACTTCTGAATCAGAGGGTGTACCAGTCTCTGTCATGGAAGCGATGGCGAATGCGATTCCTGTTGTAGCTTCAGATGTCGGAGGTACAGCTGAAATTGTACAAACAGATGTAAATGGTACTTTAATCAGTGAAGCACTTAAGCCAGAAGAGGCAGCACGTGCGATTGAATATTTCATAAATCTTTCAGATGAAGCTTATCAAGGTTATGCGAAAGGTGCTTACCAAACTTGGCAGACGCTCTGTGATTCTGAAAGTCTTTATACTGAATTTGCGCATGAACTTGCACAACCTTAAGAATTCAACTCAGTATATTGCTAGACACCTATGACACAACCAGATGAAAGCGTGTAATACGCAAGAAACGACAAATAAGTAACGAATGAGTAAGTAGGTGGAAGTTTGACCAAGTTATTAAGATGGTGTGTGCTGATGATTGCGGTGATATTGCTTACTATCGGCATTATCTTTTCGAATATTACCTTGTTATTTAGTGCACTCTTATTATTTTTCCTGAACAATCTGATATATGGACTAGAAGCGTTCAACCAGCGGGTCATCTTCTTTATGTTCAATGTGACTTTCTTTGTCTTTTTAATGGGCAGAATGGTTGTCAGCAAACTGTTCCATTATCATGAAAAGGATTTTAAACTGCTGGGAACGTATTTTACAGATCAAGCCACAATATTTAATATTTTAATCTTATTAAGTTTAAGTTTGTTTTGTCTCTTTTTAGGATTTGCGATGTTAGATCGCACGGTTCAACAAGGGTTTAAACAGTTTCAGCCTATTGAGACGACATATAAACAAAATATCCGAATCATCAGTTTAGGTGTCTTTACGATTGCGATTATTTTTAAGTTGATGTATTTGGCAGAAGCGGTTCAAGCTTCACAATCACAAGGGTATTATGCCTATTTCTCTAGTTTTAAATCGAATTTACCAGGTGTGTTTGTGTTGATTAGTCGAATGTTCCCAGTCGCATTCTTTGTATATCTCGCAACATTGCCTGCACAAAAGAAAGCATGGCTGCCGATACTTGCTTATTTATTTGTAGATGGGCTTTCTGTATTAACCGGATCTCGTTCTGACTTTATGTTAGATGTGCTCATCTTGTTTATTTATTTCTGTTATCGCAATGTTTTAGCGAAGCAGACAGGTACGCAAGCATGGTTCGGTAAAAAGACAATTATTGCGGGCATTATTTCAGCACCGATTTTATTAGCGTTGATGAATTTTGTCGGTAATAACCGAGGTGGGGAGAAGACTGATGGTGGTTTCTTTGATGCATTGTTATCATTTTTCTTCTCACAAGGTATCAGTGTCAATGTCATTGGTTATACGATTGAGAAAGCGAAAGAAATCCCGGATAAAATCTATTCTATTGGGCCGTTAACAGAGTATGCCGTTTACAATATTTGGGGCAATTTAACTGGAGGGCAAGGCGGATGGTCTGGCCAATCGGTTGAACGTGCTTTAGAAGGGTATCAGTACTCGCATACAATGTCTTATGTCATTATGAAAGACTTGTATCTTAAAGGTGTAGGTTATGGTTCAAGTTTCGTTGCTGAAACTTATCATGATTTCGGTTATGTCGGCATGATGTTCGGCAGTATTGTCATTGGTTTATTAATTGCGTTATTTACGAGAATGTTGACCGCAAAACATATTTTAGTGATTGCGGCAGCTTTAATCATGGCACGAATGATGTTATTTATTCCACGTGCTAGTACAATCGCGTTTATTATTGATACTTTTTCACCAGCGAATATTTTCACAGTGCTTGTGATTTTCGGATTAGAACGTGTGATGCGTTCTTACTTTGAACGCAAGCGCAACCAACATAAACAGGAGTTATGAGTATGAATCAAAGAAGAGCTGGCGCCATCTTATCCTACATATCCATATTTGGTAATATTCTAGTGGCGATTTTATATACACCGTTCTTCATTAGAACGCTCGGCACTTCTGAATATGGGTTGTATAATTTGGTTTTATCCTTTTTAGTTTATTTGAACATTATGGATTTAGCGTTCGGTAACACGATCGCCAAATACTTATCACAAAACAGAGTCAAAGGTTCAAAGGCACAAGAGGCACGTATCTTAGGTAATATCTTAAATATTTACTTTTTGTGTTCCTTATTAGTCGGTCTGATGGGCTTGGTTTTGTATTTGAATGCTGAAGCGGTATTCGGCAATGCATTAGCACCTCAACAATTATCAGAACTGAAATTGATGTTGATTTTTATCATTATCAATATCATGATTTCATTTTATCCAGGTATTTTTAATGGTATTTTACAAGCGTATGAATACTTTGTGATTGCGAAGAGTATGTTGCTGATCCGAGTGATTATGCCTTCTATCATTGCGACACCGTTCTTATTGATGGGATTTGGCGCAGTTACGATTATATTGATTACGTTAATTGTCAATTTTGCGTGTCTGTTCTTAGGCATGATTTTATGTCGACGTCATGTATCGATACGCTTTGATTGGAAAGGTGCATTATCGTTTAATCATTTAAAACAACAGAAACAATTGAACGTGTATTTAGGTTTAGTTTTGTTTTCTATTGCGATTGAACAATTGACGTTAAATTCTGGTCAAATGATTTTAGGTGCGATTAACGGAACGGTTGCGGTTGCGATTTATGTCATCGCTGTACAGTTCGTAAAAATCTTCCAACAGTTTGCGACTTCTATTAATAATGTGACCTTCCCAGGATTCTCAATGTTAGTGGTAGAAGGTGCAAGTAATGAACGTTTACTTCAACAGATGGTACGCATCAGTCGTATTCAATTGATTGTATTATCGTTTATCTTATCCGGTTTTGTGATTTTCGGTGAGAACTTTATTGTGATTTGGGCAGGACAAGATTTCAGACCTGCGTACCTTATGACGGTAATTTTAATGTTTACGATTACTTTCCAACTATCACAGTTGCCGGCAGTCAGCATTATTCAAGCACATAATCGTCAAACGTTTCGTTTTATGGCTTTAGCAATTACCTTAGTATTAGCCATGATCAGTGCGGTCATTTTAGCACCGAAGTATAGTGGTTACGGTGTTTCACTTTCTATCGCAGCGTTCAGCTTTATCGGCTATACACTGATTATGAATGTATATTATCACCGTAAAATCGGTTTGAATATGTATCGTTTCTGGTTTGAGATGAGTAAAATATGGTTGCCGATGATAATCTCTACAGTCATTTACTATTTTATTTATCAATGGATTGCGCAACTCTTAGGTAAAGGGTTAGTCGTGCTAGGTATAAATATTATCGTTTATGTTATTTTGTATTCTGTCGTGTTGTGGACAGTCATTATGAACCAAAGCGAGCGACAAATGGGTATGCAAGTAATACAGCGCTTTAAACGTGCGTAAATATAACTATGAAAATGTTAAAAAGAATAAATACAAACAAAGACGCTATTCAGTCAGAAAAACCTGAACAGCGTCTTTGTTTACTTTTTAAGTAAAGTGAGACATACATCTATTAAATGTAGGTGATACACACTATAAATCAGGCCGGAAATAAAGACAGCCAATGTTACAGCGAAGAGTGCAGTTTGAATCCATGAGCGCTTCATAATCGTAATAGCTTTAGTTTTAGCATTCCAAATAAAGTTGAAGCGGTTGAAATAAATCACGAACAGCACAATCAAGGTATAAAAGATAGATGATATCAATACCATTTGAATTAAGCCGGGTAATATCATGCGATCGGACAATTGTATAAGACTTTGAATTTTAGAGATAAAAACTTGTGGTTTCGTTTCTCCGAATAAATCGAACCACCAATCTGTAAATTTGATTAAGAAACTGCCGAGAAACATAAGTAATAATAATGTACATGCATTCAAAGTAGTCAGCCAAGCACGACGACCTGGCACAGCAGTGAATGTTAAACGATGCATTAAAATAGCGTGAACTACTAATAAAACGATACCTATGCCAGAGGCGAGCACACCATATTCTATTGCGAAAAATGTGTGGTACATATTCGTCTTTAAGGCATTAGGTTTTCCTAGAAATAGTAACAATAAGCCAATGATGAAGCCGTTGATAAAGAGTGTATAAAAAACAAACGTACTCAAACAAACTAAAATACGTCGATTACGACGAATCAATATTAAATCTAATAGGGTAAATAACAGTCCAATTGTTAGATACAAGATGATTTGAATCATGATGATAAGTGTTCTCCTTCTTAAAGGTGATAAATCACGTTGTGTTAATAATTAATAATTTTACTATTGAAGATAGAAATTGTCAGTAAAAAAATGAAGTGAGTGAAAATATTATTAAATGACGTATGTTTGATGAGGTATAAAATGGTATGTTTTCTAATTATAGATTATGATGACAATCATATAATTAAAGTGTATTATATGCTTAACACAACAAGGAGAACAACATCATGAGGATTATTAAGGAACACCCATATTGTTTTGTATATGGATTATTAGTGCTTTTTTATTTTGTTTTTGCGGCGATTGTTCCGCTTGCGCAAGATGACTGGGGTTGGTATATACATGGCTACAACCAATGGTTCAATGAACATTTTAAAAATTTAAACGGTCGATATTTCGGTAATATTTTAGAAATTTTAGCAGTGAGAAGTCTGTTATTACGCATGGTAGTGTATGCGCTAGTTTCATTCTCCATACTTTGGATAGTATTGAAATTCGCAGATAAAACTAAAAGTACAGCTTATATATTAATCGCGTTTATAATGTTACTGCTAATGCCCGCTTCAATCTTCAAACAAACTTATGCGTGGTATGCAGGATTTAATAACTATGTCACAAGTGCCTTATGTGCATTAGTAGTTTTATTATTTGTTTTAAAAACACTGCATAATCAAGAAAGAAAAACACAATGGTCACAACGTATTGAATTAGTATGTTTCTATACCGCATGTATTGCCGGACAGTTATTTATGGAGAACGTCACACTTTATAATATTGCGATTACCGGTTTAGGGTTACTTGTATATTTAGTAATTTATCGCAAAATCAACTTGAAATTATTGATAGGATTCTGTTTAACATGGATAGGCGCGATTATTATGTTTACAAATCCTAACTACATGAATATTTTAGCGGGTAATAGTTCATATCAACAAGTCGGTTCTAATACCTCGATGTATGATAAAGTCATTCAAACGTTATTAAAAATCATTCCGTATTATGGCTACTTCCAATGCGCCATATTTTTAAGTGTTTTAGCTGTGGTTCTACTCATTATTTTATATCGCAGTCCGAAATTTTTAAGTTTGTCACTAGTGTATAAAGCGATAATAACAGCAGCTTTGGCATTCTTTACTGTTTATAAATACTTTATCTATGAACCTTTTGATTTAGATGCGATGAAACACATTCCATGGATTGCAGGTCTGAATTACTTAGCGTGTTTGATCTATTTCTGTGCAGTCGCAGTAGGTCTCTATTTTATTGGTTTATCTAAGAAGTCATTATTGACGACATACTTTAGTTTAGCTTCGATTGTGATTGCGACCATGCCTTTATTAGTCGTTGCGCCTGTTGGACCAAGAAATTTCTACTTTATGTATGTGTTATGGTTGATTATTTTATTAATTGTACTTAAACAGTTGCCTTTACCGGAAAGACGTACCAGTCTCATTGCGGGTAGTATCGCACTAGTCGCAGTAATCGTGTTTATGAGTGCTTTTTCATTCATGAGTTATGCGAATACACAACGGATTGCGAAAATAAAAGAAGAAGCAGCACATGTCTCTAAAGATGACGTTATTATTGTAGAAATGTTGCCATTTGATGTGTATACCCAACATTCCTCACCATGGTCGGTAAGAACACAGAGAATATTTAAACAATATTTTGGTATACCTCAAGAAGCACGATTAAAATTCGTACCTTATGGTCAAAAATATTTACAACCGAAAGTACAGAAGAAAAATAAATGAAATCACAAAAAAATCAGAACAACTTCCAATTGTGAAGCTGTTCTGATTTTTTGTTTTAAAGTATTTTCCATCGCTATTCTGACTTAACTTTAATGTTGAGTAATTGATTGAACATCTTGTCCAGCGAATCAGGATTATCAATCGCATTTGAATAGTCGGCACAAAGTTTATGTTCATCGTAAGTCCAATCACCGATAGCGGTAATTGCTGATTCAAAGACACGAGCAACTACTTTGATCGGAGGGTTGCCAGGGACTTCGATAATATCTGCATTGTCTATGATGTCTTGACGTATTTTTTGGAAGAAGATTGCGGTCACAGTTTCCATAAATTGTTGATCATGACGTTGTTTAATATCAATTTTTTCAATAGGTTTATCAAAGAAAGAACTTAAAGCTTTAAAAGGTGCTTCAATACGCTCTCGAATATCCTTTTCGAAATAATCTTTAGTCAAATTCGTAATTAAGTAAGATAACAAGTCATATTTATCGTAAAAGTGTTTATAGAATGTCGTACGGTGAACCAATGCTTTATCACATATCATATTAACTGTAATGGCAGAGAATAATTTTTCGCTTAATAAGTTGAACAAGGATTCGGATAAAGCACGTTTTGTTTTAATCACACGTAAATCATTGGGATTCATGTTTGGCACATCTCCTTTTGTTAAATATATATGATAACAACTCGATTTCAGTATAGAACTATCAGTATAAATAAACTACTATGTAGATTAAACTATACTGTATGTTTGGTGGAGAGGCAAATATTTTAACTTGAGTATGAATAAATTTAATTTTTCTGTTTTACTTATTGTTTAAAGTGTAAATATAGAAATGATATAATTTTTTCTAACAAATTTTATGAAATGGGGTTTAGGGTTGATTTATACTGTTACATCAACTTTGCCTCCGAATCATGGAGGAAGAACGAAAGCATTGTTGAAGCGAATTCAATTTATTGACGACACATTAGGTATTAAACAAACTATTTTAACGACCAACTACAATATTGAGTACCCAGAAGTATTGGCTGATTTTAGAGAAAAAGGTATCTTAAACGAAGGTACACAAGTCATTAATCTCTATGATTGGCTTTCTGGCTATAATCTATTTAACATTCCAAAGTCGACTTTTAAGAAAGAAAAGAAATATAAAGCACAACCTGTGGCACTTTCTGATTACACAACACGTACGAATAAAAAAGGGGACGTCGTACGTTATTATGACAAGGCTGATGAAACATATTTACTGTATCGTAAATTTTATGAGGATTCAGAAGTAGTCCATTTTGAAGATGTGATGACGCCTGGAGTTAAACATAAAGTCATCCGTTATGAATACAACACTTATGGTTATCTGCATAAGAAGACTTACTATGCAGCACGTAAAAACATGAAGTTGAGTGAGACGATGTATGATTTAGACGGAAATGTGTATTGTCAAAAATGGTTTGAAGAAAATAAGCAAGGCAAACCAGAAGCGACGTCCATTTTGATATACCGCGAGGGACGTGTGGTAAGAAGTTTTACGCACGATAAAGCATTGTTTGCGTATTTTTATAATGAGATATTTAAAGATGGAGATATTGTGTTTAATGATGCACGTTTATTAGATGAACCATTAATTGACAATCAACATGCGATTAAACCTGTCATTGTCTTCCATAGTTCTCACTTATCCGGTGATAATATTAAAGGTTCATATCGCTTTGCGATAGATCATCACAAGCAAGTTTCGGCGTATATTGTGCTGACAACTCAACAAAAACAAGATATTTTAGCACAATCAGATATTCCAGAACAAAAAATTCAAGTCATTCCGCATTTCATTGAACCCAGTACGTTACCTGAACAAGAACGTAAAAATCAGTTTGTGTATTTAGGCAGGTTCTCAAAAGAGAAACGTATTGATCACATTGTGAAGGCATTTAAGTTATTTAAAGCTAAAGATTATGAGACGAAACTGAAATTATATGGCGGTGTTTCTGACTCACAAGAAGATGAACTTAAAGATTTAATTTCTAAAGAAGGTCTGTCAGAAGATGTAGACATCGAATCCTTTACTAATCATCCACAAGAAGTTTTCCGTGAATCACGTGCTTCTATTTTAGCAAGTACACATGAAGGATTCGGATTATCTATGATGGAAAGTATCAATGAAGGTTGTCCGGTTCTTGCGTATGATATTCGTTATGGGCCAAATGAAATCATTGAAGCGGGTGAGAATGGGTATTTAATACCTACAGGTGATATCGAGGCTTTAGCACAGGCGATGGAGCGTATCATCAACCATCCATTGAAGCATGTGCACACACGTCAATCATTAACACCAAAAGCCGCCCAACATCATTTCGAACAGTTATTTAAAACGTTAATATAAATAGAGTAATACACCTTTTATTATTTTTCCAAATTAGTAAGACGATGATAAAAAAGTAGATTTAGTATATAATTGTTACGGTTTCTTATTTGGTTTGCTGAGAAATTAGCAGTACAATAAGAAAATGTGGAAAACAGAGATATAAAAAGTAAGGAGATCACAATCATGAATGAATTAACAGTCATTATCACATACTACAACTCAGAAGATTATATTCAAGCTTGTATCGAAAGCTTGAAGCAACAACGCAATCAAGATTTTAATGTGATTATAGTCAACGATGGATCAACAGATGGTTCTCAAGCACTTTTAGAAGACACCTTAAAAAACTATGATAAAAAGGTTGAAGTGATTAACTTTGAACAAAACCAAGGGCATGCGCATGCGCGTAACGTCGCAATGTCACATGTAGAAACACCGTATTTTATGTTTTTAGATGCGGATGATGAATTAGCTTCTTATGCGATTCAATTCTATTTAAAAACAGTGAATGGTCTAGATGCCTTAATTGCACCGATTAATAAGTTTACACTCAATCAACCGCAATACATCGATCAGAATAAAATTAGATTGGAATATATGAACGCTGAGACAAACCCTAATTCATTCTTAAGAAAAAATACGGCTTGTAACATTTTATTTAAAACAGCAATCGTACACGCGCATCAACTTCAATTCGATGAGGCATTGAAAACGTATGTCGACAATTCTTTTGTAGTGGATTATCTGACATATGCAGAACGCTTTGTGCGTATTTTAGGTTTCCCGTTCTATTTCAGAGGAGAGGTTTATGATCCTTTTGAAACAGAACAACTGACACAACAAGCGTTCGACCAATTATTTGAAGATTACGCTGATGCTTATCTGCATACTGTGCAGAAAGTGAAAAATAAAAAAGTCCGTCAATTTATGACGCATAAAATGGCAAGTATGATTCGTAACGGTTTTGACCCTGCGAATAAACAAAATGCTTACCACTATGCACAACATCAAGACACACTTATTCAATTAGCTCAAAAATTGAAATGGCATCTCTTACAAGAAACAGATGGCGGTTCATTGTTTAAAGTAGAAATGTTGGCGTTAATGTTTAATCAACCTGACGCCGCAATTGCGATCAACAAATACAGAGGCATGTTACGTCATGTGAAGAATGTTGTGATGCGTAATAAAAATAAAAACCGTTCTATGTATCAGTTAACAGATGCGCCAGAAAATGTTTCTAACAAAACAATTGTTTTTGAGACATTCGGCGGTAAAAACTATAGTGATAGTCCAAAATACATTTATGAATATATGCAGAAATATTATCCGTACTATAACTATATCTGGGTATTAAAGAACCCGGCTAAAACTTATGTTCCAGGTAATGCGACTAAAGTGAAAAAAGGTTCGAAAGCTTATTATGAAGCTTATTCAAAAGCACATTACTGGGTTACGAACGCCCGCACGCCGCTTTATATCAATAAGAAAGAGAATCAAACGTATATTCAAACATGGCATGGTACGCCGTTGAAACGTTTGGCGAATGATATGAAAGTGGTACGTATGCCAGGGACAACAACGCCCGCATATAAACGTAATTTCAGAGAAGAGACAGAACGTTGGGATTATTTAGTATCACCGAACCGTTATTCTACTGAAATTTTTGAGTCGGCCTTTTGGATGGATAGAGACCGTGTCTTAGAAATCGGTTATCCAAGAAATGATGTGCTTGTTAATCGTCAAAATGATACTGAGTATCTTAAAGATATTCGAGAGAAGCTTAATATTCCTAAAGATAAGAAAGTCATTACTTACGCACCTACATGGCGTGATGATGAGTTTATTAAAAAAGGACAATACTTATTCAATCTTAAAATCGACTTAGATAATTTATATAAACAATTAGGTGATGACTATGTCATTTTATTACGTATGCATTATCTGATTGCGAATGCTTTAGATTTATCTGGTTATGAAAACTTTGCGATAGATGTATCTGATTATGATGATGTCTCAGAAATCTTCTTGATTTCAGATGCATTGATTACAGATTATTCATCTGTGATGTTCGACTATGGTATTTTAAAACGTCCACAGTTCTTCTTTGCGTATGATATTGAGAAATATGGTAAAGGTTTACGTGGCTTCTATATGGATTACCATAATGATTTACCAGGACCAATTTTCACAGATGCGCACAAACTTGCTGAAAGCTTAAAAGACTTACCGAAAGTACAAGCAGAATATCAAGATAAGATTGATGCATTCTACAATCGTTTCTGCAGTATCGAAAATGGTAAAGCATCAGAATATATTGGTGAATTGATTCATCAAGGTATTGAAGAAAAAGAATAATACGTTAACACGCAAAAGTAGCCTTTAAAGAGACTGTTTTTGCGTGTTTTTCTTTTAACAGGCTATAGTAAGAGAGAGGTGAACATTATGGGACAAACCAAACAAAAGGTGATTTATACTATCGGTCATTCTGATCATGATAAAGAAACATTTCTTGAAATGTTGAAACAATATCATGTTGAAGTCTTAATGGATATCAGAGCCTTTACGAAGAGCCGTAAACATCCGCAATTTAAAGACGACAATATGAAGTCATGGTTGAAAGAAGCGGGGATTGAGTATCAAACTGACCAATTTCTAGGTGGACGCAGACAACCCAGTGAAACAGTGGGACGTACTTTGAATAGTGGTTGGCAAAACGAGTCTTTCCATAACTATGCGGACTATACATTAACAGACGACTTCAAAGAAGGGATTAAAAGATTAACAGAAACAGCCCAAAACCAAACGACAGCCTACATGTGTTCAGAACATCATCCAGCACGTTGTCATCGTCTGATTGTCAGTAATTATTTAGCTGCACATGGTTGGGACGTGTATCATATTATGCAGAATAATAAAGGTGACATTATTGCACAACCACATAAGTTAGGACAATGGGGTGCGATGCCAATTATTGAAGATGATGGGGAAGTAGTATATCCGAAAAAAACAGATTGACATATATAAATGAATGAGGTGTTTCTTTTATGAATCAGAACAACATATTGAATCAACAACAAGTTAGAAGAAAATGAACAGACAGGCCGCGCCTGTCTATTTTTTATGAAAAAAATAAAAAATTGCTGCAATTGTGTGGCAATCTTTTATAAAAAATGAGATCCTGCTTATAAGTAATGAAATATTGATATGAGCGGAGGATACATATGAAAAAGTTAGTCAGAGTCGTAGGTGCAGTGATTGAACATCAAGGTAACATTTTATGTGCACAACGCAGTGAACAAATGAGTTTACCGTTATTATGGGAATTTCCGGGCGGTAAAATTGAACAAGGTGAAACAGATATTGAAGCGTTAAAACGTGAAATTCAAGAAGAAATGAAATGTGATTTAGCAGTGGGTGAGAAAGTCACGACGACTACACATGAATATGATTTTGCGATTATCGAGCTGACAACGTATCGTTGTACTTTACAAGAAACGATGCCGACATTAACTGAACATAGCCAAATTAAATGGTTAGCCCCTAAAGCGTTACACCAATTAGAGTGGGCACCGGCAGATATTCCGGCAGTCGACTTGCTTGTTGAACAAGGGTAATGCCTATGGAACATTTAATTGAAGACTTAACCCAGTCGCTTCATAAAGGCTTTATTGATCGTTCTATTGTGCATCAAGGGCACCATGTGCCGAAATTGTTGCTGAATAATCAAGAAGAAAATGTGCTCGCAACGCTCATCGATGAACTAGAGAAATGTCAGTCCTTTATGATTTCGGTTGCTTTTATTACGCCGAGCGGTCTCCAAAGTCTGAAGTCACATTTATATGATATGGCACAACGTGGTGTTAAAGGCAAAATATTAACTTCCAATTATTTAGGTTTCAACTCCCCAAAAGTGTATGAAGAGCTGATGAAGTTAGACAATGTTGAAGTCCGTGTAACAGATGTCTCAGGCTTTCATGCGAAAGGTTATATTTTTGATCATGACGCCTATTCTACGTTAGTTGTGGGGAGTTCGAATTTAACTTCTAATGCTTTGAAAGTTAATTATGAACATAATATTTTATTATCTTCTCATCAAAATGGTGATTTAGTCCATAAAGTGAAAGACCAATTCAATGGGTTATGGGAAGAGAGCACTCCTTTAACAGAAGCTTGGATTGAGGCGTATCGTGAGGTTTATCAACCACAAATGACACAACGGTTGTTTGAAGAAAGTCAGAAACAAACGTTGTTGGAAAATAAAATACATGAAGCGGTTAAAATTGAACCGAATTTAATGCAGGTAGAAGCGTTAAAAGGTTTGGCAGAGATGCGTGCACAAGGTGAAAATAAAGCATTGATTATTTCTGCGACAGGGACAGGTAAGACGATTATGTCTGCGTTAGATGTCCGTGCATTTAAACCTAAACGTTTTTTATTTGTTGTGCATAGTGAAACCATCTTAAATGATGCATTGGCAGCTTATCGTAAAGTGTTGGCAGATGAAAATGAAGCGGACTTTGCGAAGTTGACGGGGACTGAGAAGAATTTGGATGCGAAGTATCTATTCGCGACTGTACAAACAATGTCGAAGCCTGACATTTATCAACAGTTTGACCCAGCAGCTTTTGATTATATTGTCTTTGATGAAGCACATCGTTCAGCAGCACAAAGTTATCAAAACATCTTCCATTACTTTCAACCGAAATTTATGTTAGGGATGACCGCAACACCTGAACGAAGTGATGATCTCAGTGTCTTCGCGCAATTTAATCATAATGTTGCTTATGAAATTCGACTTCAGAAGGCATTAGAAAGTGATATTTTATGTCCATTCCATTATTTTGGTGTCTCAGATTATATTCAAGAAGGCCAAGTTGTGGATGATAACACACAAGACTTAAAATTCTTAGCGTCTGATGACCGTGTGAAATATATTTTAGAGAAAACGGATTATTATGGTTATTCTGGTGATGAATTAAAAGGGCTAATCTTTGTCAGTCGTAAAAAAGAAGCACAAGCTTTAGCACAAAAGTTAAATGCCAAAGGCATACCCACACAAGCTTTAACAGGTTCAGATTCACAAAAACAACGTAATGAAGTGATTCAACAGTTAAAAGACGGCAGGTTAAATTATATTATCACCGTAGATTTGTTTAACGAAGGAATTGATATTCCTGAAATCAATCAAGTGGTGATGTTACGGAGTACACAATCAAGTATTATCTTTGTACAACAATTAGGACGTGGTCTTCGTAAGAGTGCGAATAAAGATTTTGTGACAGTCATTGATTTCATTGGAAACTATAAAAATAACTATATGATTCCGATAGCACTGTCAGGTGACCAATCCCATAATAAAGATAGTTATCGAAAATTTATTTCAGACTATGCGCCATTAAAAGGCGTTTCAACAATTAATTTTGAAGAAGTTGCTCAAAAGAGAATTTTTGATTCGATTCAATCTGCGACTTTAAATAAGAAAACTATGATTTTACAAGCATTCAATGAAGTGAAAGCACGCATTGGTCGCACGCCAAGTTTAATGGATTTCATTCATCAACATTCGATTGATCCAGAAGTGATTCTTTCGAAGTATGGGAATTATGAACAATTTCTAGTGGAGAAAACAGATATTACGACAAGAATCTCTGAAAATGCCTCTAAGAATTTGACGTTCATTTCTCAAGAGTTAGCGAAAGGTTTGAAGAATACCGATTATTTAGCACTAGAGTTGTTGATGAGCCAAGATGAAAGTTTTGAACGTTTAGTTGAAAAACTTCAACATAGAGATAGTGAAATTGAAGAAGCGGATGTGCGTACCAGTTTGAAGGTATTAGATGAAACTTTCTTCAGCAAGAATATAGATAAAAGATATGGCACACCGATGGTTGAATGGGATAAAGAGACTAATCTTATCGGTCTTACTAAACCGTTTAAAATGAACTTGAAAAATGAAGCCTTTCGTCATCACGTCCATGATTTGATCGAAGTAGCCCAATATAAACATAAGCATGTCTATCAAAATCAAAATGACTTTATCTTGTATGAACGTTATTCGAGAAAAGATTTTGTGAAAGTGATGAACTGGGATAAAGATGAGTCTGCAGTTATTAACGGTTATAAACAAAAACATCATACATTGCCAATTTTCATTACGTATCACAAAAGTGAAGATATCAGCGACAATACAGCGTATGAAGATCAATTCATTAATCAAAATGAGCTGAAATGGTTCACGCGTTCACCAAGAAAGTTAAGTTCTGATGAAGTTCAAAAAGTAATGCGACACCAAGAACTCAATACACCAATGTATCTTTTCGTGAAGAAAGAAGACGGTGAAGGAACAGACTTCTATTATTTAGGTAAAGCACGCTTTATGCCGGGTACTGCAGCACAAACGAAGATGCCGGATGGCAAAGATGTAGTCACAATGCATCTTGCTTTAGATACGCCGGTTCGAGATGATATTTACCGCTATTTAGTTGAGAAATAAAGGCTCTATAATAAATTCGGTTGATGAGAT
>NZ_KV840393.1:0-25694 GCF_001839185.1 Staphylococcus sp. HMSC65H10
GGACTGTATTTATGTCCCAGCCCCTTTTTTATATGGATAAAATAAAGAGTTCTAATATAAGCTGTTTGTCCATATACGAAGATTTTAATTTATAATCAGTTTCAGCACATGCATTCATAATATTCATCAAGTGCTTCAAATCATACTGTCTAGATGCTCTCAATGCTAATTTCACTCTAAATGGATGGACACTGACAGTTTTAGCGATTTGAGCTTGTGAATAACCTTTTTTAGCTAGAATTTTGCATTGATAATATAACCTGAAATTACTAGCAATCAAAGCCAACAACTTAATTGGTTCTTCTTTTAGAGTAATTAAATCATTCACTAAATGCACTGCTTCAGTTTTTTTTCCTTGTTGAATATAATCTGTTAATAAGAAAACGTTCTGCTCTAGGCTTCTATTTACAATTGTCTCAACATCTTGTTTAGTTATAGTTGGACGATCTCCTAAATATAAGATAATTTTTTCTAACTCTTGTTTAACTAAGTTAAAATTTATACCTGTTAAATCAATAAATAAGTTCAAAGCATCTTGTTTAATATCCTTATATTGTTCATTTAAGGTATGCTTAATCCAATTTTTAAGCTCATCTTCAGACATTTGCTCGATTTTAACCAGTTTTGTATATTTTTTTAAGCTTTTAACAAGCTTTTTACGCTCGTCTAGCTTAGGATTATAAACTTCAAATATAACCAATGAAGGACCATCATATTTTTCAATAAATTCCTGCAGTTGCTCTATATTATGATTTAAATCTTTATTACCTCTATCACCTGTAAAGATATAAGCATTTTTCACAATAACAGCCTTCAAGTCAGAGAAGAACGGTAAAGTTAAAGCTTCTTCAATACATACACTGATTTCAGTTTCATTTAAATTAAAACTTGCATAATTGAATTCATCTTTTTCACCTTGCAAATACTGTTGTGTAAGTTCTTGCGTTTTCTTTTCTATAAGCTCTGGAACTTCACCATAAATAGTAATAATATTATTTTCCACAACTTGCACCCCTCAAAATTAGCATACTTAAGTATTATATCATTTGTCCGATAGTCAGACCATTTATAATTATTTTTCAGTTTCCACCTCAATTTCCTTATTTAATTTGAAAGTCACTTCCCCATTGTTTTGCGTATTGTATAACTTAGTACCTACTTTTTTTAATCTATCTACTACAGATTTATTAGGTAATTTATATACGTTGTTTTGACCGCTCGATATAATACTATAAGTAGGATGAATAGTATTTAAATATACTTCACTATTACTTGTTTTACTGCCATGATGTCCTACTTTCAATATATCTATTTTCGGAAGTTTATAATTCGATAGCAACTTCTGTTCATTTTTTATTGTCGCATCTCCAGTTGTTAATATGTTATATGTCTTAGTTTGTATCAAAGCTATTATTGAATGATCGTTTAAATCCTTACTTTGAGTGATTGCCGTATTATAAAATTTTATTTTATTATCTCCTAGTTTAATCGAAGAAATACTATTAACATCTAATAGAGTGGTTTTATATTTATGACACAAGTCTTTTAATTGCATTAATGTGTGAGTGGGATAACTTTTAAAATTAATGATTAAGCGTTTAATGTGAACATGGCTAATTATATAATCTAATTCACCGATATGATCAGCATGTGGATGTGTAATAATGACATAATCTAATGAAGAAATACCCCTTTTACGGAGGGTTGGAAGCACATGAAACTTGCTGATAGAATGAGAAGCATTTGCATTCTTGGTACTAAAATCAAAGAGCTCATTTTCGTTTTGTGCCTTACCTCCTGTGTCTATTAATATGCGTTGTCTAGCTCCTGTTTCAAATAAAAAAGAATCTCCTTGTCCAACATTAAGTGCTGTAAATCTTAAATGTGGTAATGATGCTGAATAAGTAATAATGATACTTCCAAGTATAAAAATAACGGTAGATTTTTTTATTTTGCCATTTGTAGTTAACGTAAGCATCAATACGAGCCAAATAAGGGTACCAGCTAAAAGTAAGCTGTTCATTTCCCCTATAAACCATCTATAGCATGTTAAATGCTTGAAAATCGGAATTAAGAGCGTGTCATGTAACCAATAACTAAACGAGATTATTTGATTTAATAACAGATTTGAACCAAAAAATTGATAATAGAAAAAGTGAAGATAGCAATGGGAAATAGAATGAATGAATAAAATGGTATAAAGATGAAGTTAGCAACAAAACCAATCCATTGAATCTGATTAAAATGAAACGCACTCACTAAAAATGATCCGATTTGTGCTATGAATGTCATTGCATACATAGATTGTATAGTTGTTAATGTTTTTAAAATTGGAGCGCATAACATAATGAAAAAAGTGATTAAGAATGAGAATTGAAATCCAATATCAAAAACGATATCAGGATTGGTAACACATAAAAAAAGGAAGACTGTTGCTAGTATGTCTAATAATGATTGATAGAATCTTTTTGGAATAATCATGACTAAGGACATACAAAGTATTGCTCTTAAAGCGCTCGGTGCAAAATTAGTATAATAAGCAAATAAAAACAATACGAAGATAATAAAAGTCTTTGTAATAAAAAGAGGAATAGAGAAACGATTAAATACAAAGTAAAATATAGATGCTATTACAACGACATGTGAACTACTTACGGCCAATAGATGATAAATGCCGATTTCTTTATCAAGTTCAATTGCACCTTTATCAATATAACTGACATCCCCTGTAATCATTGCATAAGTATTTTGCCAGTATGGAGAATTTAATTTTAAGCGAGTTAATGAAAAAGCCTTGTGTTTTTCAATTATTGAATGAACGGAATTAGACTCGATAGCAGTGCACGATTTCGTATTAAATTTATTTATCATAAGTGAAATCGTGTCGTTAAAATCCGAATCAACTTTTAGCTGCCCTTCTACAATACAATTTAAGTTTGAGGGTAACTTTTTCAATTCAATTAAATGACTTTTTTGCTTTGGAAAATAGAAAAGTTTGACTGAATGATTTTGTAATTTTGCTATCCCTTCTACATATTTTTCGTTTTTAACCTTTAATTGAGTAATTTCAATGCGATTATTCAAATGACTATGAATCTTAAACCACTTTAAATCTTGAATATTAGACTTCATATGGCTAGAAAAAATTTCATAACTTATTATAGGTTGACATAATATCAATATGGTTAATAATATTGGTAGCTTTCTTTTGTATAACATTAAAAATAATAAGCCGGCAAGAATGTATGCAAGCGGCTTATTATATATCAATAAGATGCCTTCTAAAAATGCAAGTGCGATATATATCAAATATGAATCACTTCTTCGTTAAGAATTCTGCAACTTGATCGGCATCAAATGGTATTTTTTTATATTCAATCCCTGATTGTTTCAGTAATTTTAAAGCATAATCATGGTTATGGTAATCTTTAGCATAGTAGATTTTCTTAATACCTGCTTGAATAATAGATTTCGTACAGTTCAAACATGGGAAATGTGTGACATATATCGTTGCTCCTTCAGTTGAAACACCCTGTTTTGCACACTGAAGAATCGCGTTCATTTCTGCATGTATTGTTCTTATACAATGTCCATCTTCCATTAAACAACCTTCGTCAATACAATGTACTTCACCTGCAACTGAACCATTATAGCCACCAGCTATGATTCTATTATCTTTCACTATAGTAGCCCCTACAGATAATCTTGTACATGTTGAGCGAAGAGATAACAAATGGCTTTGAGCCATAAAGTATTCTTCCCATTTAATTCTTTCCACACTTTGAACCTCCTTTGTCTTATAACAATACTATTTTATTACAAATCTGCACAGTAATAAATCAATATTGTTAAACTGTAAAATATTCTTTTAACTTCTCGAACGATTTTTCTCCGATACCTTTAACATTTTTCAATTGATCCACACTATTAAAAGGTCCTTTTGTTTCTCTAAATTCAATGATCGCCTTTGCTTTAGAAGGTCCTAAGCCGTTCACATTAGTTAATTCATTTTCTTTGGCACTGTTAAGGTTAACTTTCGTTTGTGGTGATTTATTAGTGCTTTGTGTACTAGAGGTGCTTATGCTACTACTTGTTGTTAGATTTTGACCTTTTTCTGGTATGAAAATCATTTTTTGGTCAGTTAATTTCTCCGAAAGATTGATAGTTGTTAAATCAGCCTTGCTCGTTAGTTTTGCTTTATTTAACACATCTTTTATACGTTGATTATCTTTCATTTCATAAATATCAGGGTGTTCAACAGCCCCCTTAACATCTACCACTACTACTTTAGTTTTTCTATTTGCTTCAGTTTCTGTGTCGGCCTCTTTGTTTGATTCTTTCTTTTTTGAAAAATTTTGTTTGTCATTATCTAAATGAGAGTTGCTCACATTTTGAGCAGTTGATTCTATTTCTTGGTTACTACTATTAGAGTGTAGTCTCATTAAAATGAAAGCAAGCACAATAACTGCAATAACCAATAACCATGAGAAATGCTTATATTGGTTATAGTAGTGTTTTAACTGTTCTAACATAAAAAATTCACTCCTTTATCTTTTAAACGTTTAAAGGAGTGATTTTTCTTCTTTTATTTTTTAACTATGAAGAATAAGCGATCGCTTTGTTCATCATGATTTTCAATATCAAAGTCATAAAATGTATGAATGTGGCTAAAACCAACTTCATTAAGCATTTCAATATATGCTTGTTCGCTAAATGTTTTTTGAAAATGCTCTTCATCAAAACGTCGATAACTTCCATCGTCTTGTTGTTCAAAGAAAGTCATATAATGCCATACACTGTCAGGTAAATCACCTTGAATTGCTTCCCATGCTAAAAAGATATGTTCAGTTTCATCAATATATGTTTGATTTGCAAATAGCGTATTCATTTTAAACTTTGAGTGGACATCAAAGATAAATGTTCCATCAGTATTTAAATGGCGATATACATGCTTAAATGTTTCAATAACATCATGTTGATCAGTAATATAATTTAATGAATCACACAATATAGTAATGACATCAAAATTTTGACCTAATTCAAAATCTGTCATGTCACCCTCAATCCATCTAACTGAATCAGACTTTTGGGAAGCAACTGCGAGCATATCACTACTTAAATCCATTCCTGTTACACTTTTAAAATCAGTTAATAACGTCGTCAAACTACCAGTACCACAGCCAATATCCAATATACTAGTTCGCTTAGAAGTTACTTGTCGTATAATTTCTAGCCATTGATTGTATGGTTGATCTTGTGTAAGCTCATCATAATATTGGCTAAAGCCTTCATACTGGCTCATTTAATAAGCTTCCTCATATGTTTTCATCGGTGCATCTCTATAAAGTTTTTCAATGTTATAATAGCCGCGTTCATCTTTATGGAAGATGTGTACGATAACACCAGATAAATCTAATAAAATCCATCTTGCTTCGTTTAAACCTTCAAACACTGAAACATTAATACCTTCTTTATCTGCAGCTTCTTTTACCGCTCTACCGATTGCTTGTACTTGACGTTCATTATTACCATGACAAATAACAAAGTAGTCTGCCATATCATGAATACCTTCTAAATTAAGTGAAATAACTTCTTCTGCTTTTTTACTTTCAACTGCTTTAATCGCTATATCTAAAATTTGTTCTACTTGCATTTAATCATCCTTTATTCTTTCATCACTGAAATTATAGTAGTTTAAACAATCAATCGTCGCTTTGTACACACTGATATCTTTACCAATTAAAAATAGCACTGTTCTTTTAGAGATTTCATAAATTGTTTGATCTAAGTTGCCTGGTTGTTCTGCCATTCCTCTAATTTCTTCAACGCCTGGTATTTCTCTTTTTGGTTCAATATAGTCCGCAATAAAAACCAATTTTTCTGTTTTTGTCATTTGTGCACGACCAGTCGTATGATAGTGAATAGCAGCTAATACTTCTTCATCAGTAATACCATACTTCTCTTTCATAATAACTGCACAGACTGGGCCATGTAAAATTTCTGAACCATAACTTAATAAATCTGGGTCTAAATTATGCTGACCTACAATTTGATACATATATCCTAAATCATCATATTTTGAAAAGTCATGTAAAACACCAGCAAGTTCAGCTTTTTCCACGTCCCCTTTATGGATTTCAGCTAAATGTTTTGCTGTCTCAGCTACTCTTAATGAATGTTTATATCTTTTCTTTGGCAGTTTTTCTTCAACTAGTTTGATAGCTTCTTCAATTTTCATATAATCGCTCCCTTCTGATATATGATTCAACCTGTTTAGGAACTAGAATTTGTATTGATTCACCTGATTGTACACGGTGACGAATCAATGATGAACTGATATCAATTCTAGGTATCCTTACAGCTATCATGTCTTCTGATACTTCCTGTACTTCTTTACCTCGATTGACAACAACAAATGTAACAATTTGTTTAAGTTCATCAATACGATACCAACGTTCTAATTGTTCGTATTGGTCTGTGCCGATAATAAAGAAAAGTCTTGAATCAGGGTGTTCAGATTTAATTGCATTTAGTGTGTCGTAAGTATAACTTTGACCTTGTCGTTCTATTTCATCCAAGCATACCTCACCAAATCCTAATTCTTCTGTAGCGATCTCTAACATCTTTAGACGATGTGTTGTGTTTAATTCAGAATTATGGCTTTTAAGTGGTGACATGTAACTGGGTAAAAATAAAAAACGATCTGGTTTTAATTGATGATACACTTCACTTGCTACAGCTAAATGTGCTGTATGAATTGGATTGAATTGGCCCCCGTATAATACTATTGATTGCGTCATTAATTAAGGTAATTCAATTTGCTTATTTTCTTTTGATTCTTTATATAGAACAATCATAGACCCAATTACTTGTACCAATTCACTATTTGTTGCTTCACTTACAGCTTGTGCAAGTTCACTTTTATCATCCATATTATTTTGTAAGATATGAATTTTTATTAACTCTCTATTTTCTAAAATTTCATCTAGTTGCTCAATCATATTTTCATTTAAACCAGCTTTTCCAATTTGAAAAGTAGGATTCACATGATGCGCTTTACTTCTTAAAAATCTCTTTTGTTTTCCTGTAAGCATTTAATTTCTCCTTTTTAATTGTTCGATTACTGCCGTTTTCATCGCCTCAGTATCAGCTGTTTGACCTGTCCAAATTTTAAAACTTTCAGCACCCTGATTAACAAACATATCCAAGCCATTATATATAGGATTACCTTTTTCTTCAGCGAGTGCTAATATCGGCGTTTTGGATGGAATATAGACGATATCACTAACAAGTGTGTGAGGTGCTAGGTTGTCTAATGATATCACTACATCTTTATTTTTATTCATTCCAGCAGGTGTAGTATTTATGACAATATCAAAACGCCCCAACATTTTCTCAGCATCACTTAGCGTTAATTGTTCTACAGATAAATCCCAAGTATCGAATCTGCTCATTGTACGATTCGCAACAGCTAAAGGTGTTGTAACAATCTCATTCAATGCGGCTGCTAAACCTTTACTAGCGCCACCTGCTCCTATTAGCAATATTTTTGCATTTTCTAGTTTTGGATATACTTCTTGCAACCCTTTAACATAACCAATGCCATCAGTGTTATAACCTAACCAACGACCATTTTCAATCTTCACTGTATTAATAGCGCCAATTGTTTCGGCATGTGAATCTATTTCATCAAGGTAAGGTATAATGTTTTCCTTATGCGGAATAGTAATATTAAAACCATCCAATTGTTTTTCATTTATAATTTCTTTAATTAAATGAAAATGTTTTGGTGGAATGTTTAATGCTTCATAAGTGTCATCTCGCTTTAACGCTTTAAAGTTTGAGTCGTGCATAATTGGAGATAACGAGTGGTCTATAGGATGACCGATTACTGCAAATTTCATAACTATCACCTGCTACATGATTGAATTTCTCAATACAACATCAACTGATTTCGGAACTCTGACAATAACTTTTGCTCCAGGTCCAATTGTTATAAAACCTAACCCTGCAATCATTACGTCTCTCTTCTCTTTACCCGTTTCCAAGCGTACTGCTTTCATTTCGTCTAAATTAAAATCATCTTTATTACTTGGTGGTGCTAATAATTTACCGAGCTGAGTACGCCATAACTCATTGGCTTTTTCAGTTTTAGTCCGATGAATCGGCAAATTATTAGAAAAATAACAAACCAGTGGGCGTTTACCTCCAGAAACGTAATCGATTCTTGCTAATCCTCCAAAGAAGAGTGTTTGTTCTTCGTTTAATTGATAAACACGTTGTTTTACTTCTTTATTAGGCATAATTTGTTTAAGTTCTTTTTCAGAAACATAATGTGTCATTTGATGATCTTGTATGACACCAGGTGTATCGTACATAAATGAATGATCGTCTAATGGAATATCTATTAAATCTAAAGTTGTTCCTGGGAATCGTGAAGTTGTTACTACATTCTTTTCACCAACACTTTGTTCAATCAGTTTATTGATTAATGTAGATTTTCCAACGTTGGTTGTGCCTACGATATAAACATCTTCTTGTTTTCGGTGTTGTTGGATAGCTTCTAATAAATCTTGAATGCCGTATCCTTTTTCTGCAGAAATTAAAACAACATCTTCCGCTTCCAGCCCATATTTTCGCGCGGATTTTTTCAACCAATCTTTAACACGGCGTTTATTAATTTGTTTAGGTAATAAATCAATTTTATTCGCTGCAAGAATCACTTTTTTATTCCCTACAATACGCTTTAAAGCATTTATGAAGGAACCTTCAAAATCAAAGATATCTACAACATTGACTACAAGTCCTTTTTTATCTGCAAGATGATTTAATAAGTCCAAGAAATCTTGGCTATCCATACCCACATCTTGAATCTCATTATAATTTTTTAATCTGAAACAGCGTTGACATATCACATCTTCTTTATGCAGATTGTGCGCTGGCACATAACCTGGTTTCTTTGGATCATCGGCTTGTAAAGTCGCACCGCATCCAATACATTTCGTTTCTGTCAATCAATTTTCCTCCCATTTAATATAGCCTTTTCTTTTGTATCTGTGCAATAAACGTCTTTCAATAATTCGATTGAATTTCGTGATAAATCCATCAGTTTTTTTTACAGGAACAACCATAACAGTATACATGCCGCGTCTATTACCGCCAAAGACATCTGTCATCATTTGATCGCCAATAACAACAGTCTCTTCAGGTTTTAATCCCATACGTTCTGATGCATGTTTAAAGGCTTTCCCCATCGGTTTTTTAGCTTCAAAGATATAGTTGACTTTGAGTGGTTGGCAGAAACTAGATACTCTGCCTTGATGGTTATTTGAAACCACAGTCACTTTGATACCTTTTTCATTCAACATATTAAACCAATGAATGACTGCCGGTGTCGGATCAGCTTCGTCCCAACCTACTAATGTATTGTCCAAATCCGTAATAACGCCTTTGATTCCATTTTCTGCTAACTGATCAAAGTCTATTTCATGGATTGATTTAACATAAGCATTCGGCATAAAATTCCTACTTAAAATTCCCATTACATTAATCCACCTTATCTTTATAATGATTTTAACATTTGGAGTACAGTTTCACTTGATGTTTTCGCTGCTTCTCCAATGAATTCATCAAATGTAATATTTGCTTCGCCATTCGCTAAATCTGATACTGCTCTTGTAATAATAAACGGTGTGTTAAATTGATAACATGTTTGTGCAATTGCTGCAGATTCCATCTCTACAGCCATAGCTTTAGGGAAATGTTCTTTAATGTATTCACGTTGTTTAACTTCACCGATAAAACTGTCGCCGCTGACAATCATACCTAAGCGACCTGTTAAGTTTTGCTTCTCAATAACAGCTTGTGCTAATTCTGCTAAGTTATCATCCGCTTCATACGCAATCGGCATATTCGGAATTTGTCCCAATTCATAACCAAATGCCGTCGCATCCGCATCATGATACATCGCTTCTGTCCCAATTAAGACATCACCCACATTCAACGAGTGATCCAGCGCCCCTGCAGAACCTGTATTCAAAATTGCCTCTGGGGAGAATTGTTGAATAAGTAAAGCAGTGGAGATACTTGCGTTAACTTTACCGATACCGCTTAACGTCAAGACGACTGCTTTATCATTAATTTTACCTTTATAAAATTTTACATGAGCAATGGTAACTTCTTCTAAATCCTCAATATGTTCTTTTAATATCATTATTTCTTCTTCCATTGCGCCAATGATTCCTATCATTGCCATTTCCCCTTTCAAATGAACTATCAGTGATATTTTATCATAATTTGTCTAGTGCAACGACCAAAGACCATGTTCACCACGATCATCACATAAAAAAGGTTGGCGCTTTACTTTTGTCCATTTGAAGCAAGCTTCAAACAAAAGTATCACCAACCCTTTGTTATCTATTTATCATAAAGCGATATCAGCCTTTGTGATAAATGATTATTGTGATTGAATATTAGTAATTTTCACTTTCATTTCTGCACCGTTTGGAAGTGGTACACGAACTTCGTCTTCTAGATGTTTACCGATTAAACTTTTTGCAATCGGTGATTCGTTTGAAATTTTGCCATTGAATGCATCTGCTTCTGCAGACCCAACAATTTGATACACTTCTTCATCGCCATCAGGCAGTTCAACAAATGTCACAGTTTTCCCGATTTGTACCACATTGTTATCGCCTGTATCTTCAATAATCAATGCATTGCGAATCATGTGTTCAATACGTTGGATATCTTGTTCAATGAAACCTTGTTCGTCTTTCGCTGCATCATACTCAGAGTTCTCAGATAAGTCCCCGAAAGAACGTGCAACTTTGATTTTTTCTACGACTTCAGGTCGTTTGACAGTTTTTAATTCTTCAAGTTCTTGTTCTAGCTTTTCAAAACCTTCTTGGGTCATTGGATATTGTTTTTGGTTTTCCATATTTTCATCTTCCTTTACTCAAGTGTTACTGTTGATTTTGTATTAATGATTGGATTTTTGTCGTCATTATATCGATAGCAACTTTATTGCTGCCGCCTTCAGGGATAATAATATCCGCATAACGTTTAGTCGGTTCGATGAATTGATTATGCATCGGACGTACGACAGACATATATTGATCAATAACAGATTCCATAGAGCGGCCTCGCTCTTTCGTATCACGCATCAAGCGTCTTAAGATACGTAAATCTGCATCGGTATCGACATAAATCTTAACATCCATTAAATCACGTAATGTTTTGTTTTCTAGTGCAAATATTCCTTCTACGATAATAACATCTTTCGGTTGAAATGCAATGGTTTCAGGGCTTCTCGTGTGATTGACATAATCATACGTGGGCACCTCTACAGGTATACCATTGCGTAAATCGATTAGATTTTGAATCAATAAATCATTATCGAACGCAAACGGATGGTCATAATTCGTTTGTAAGCGTTCTTCAAATGTTAAATGTGATTGGTCTTTATAATAGTAGTCTTGTGCAATTAATGCAACACTATGACCTTCTAAATTATGCAGAATTTCGTTTGTGACTGATGTTTTACCTGATCCAGAACCGCCTGCAATGCCTATAATGGTAGTGGCTTTCATTATCCTATTTCCTTTCGCATCATGTTGTTTGGATAAATATCATGATCCACTTTAAATTGAACAATTTGAAGTGGGTGACGTGCAGCATCTAATGCATTGCCTTCTTCGTCATAAATCGCTTCGACGACTTGTGTAAAGTTATCGATTTCAGGACCGAAGAATTCAATTTCTTGTCCAGGTTTAAAGTGATTACGCTGCTGAATTGTCGCCATTTTTGTTTCTTTGTCATAGTCTAACACTAAACCGCAGAAATCATATGGTGTTTTCTTATTAGATTCATTACCGAACATTTGTTGTTGATAACCTGGTGTGCCTTCAAAGAATGAAGAAGCAGTGTCTCTGTTAGCACATTTATCTAATTCTATTAACCACTCTGGTTTAATTTTAAAGTTGTCAGGGTCTGCTGCATAAGCATCAATCACTTTACGATAGACAGAAACAACAGTCGCAATATAGTGAATTGATTTCATACGTCCTTCGATTTTAAGTGAATCAATACCGATATCCATCATGTTTGGAATAGATTCGATTAACTTCAAGTCTTTAGGACTCATCGCAAATGGAACGACTTCTTCTTCTTTATAAAATAAGTCTAAGTCGCCATCTTCATCGACTTCTAATAAGTCATAATCCCAACGACAGCTTTGGCAGCATCCGCCGCGGTTAGAGTCACGTGCTGTCATATGATTACTTAAAGTACAGCGACCGGAATATGCGATACACATTGCGCCATGGATAAAAGCTTCGATTTCGATATCTACTTTTTCTTTCATCTCTTTCATTTCCATTGCGCCTGTTTCACGTGCAAGTACAACACGATCTAAACCTTCTTCTTTCCAATACTCTACCGCTTTATAGTTACTTAGTGATTGTTGTGTTGATAAATGAATTTCAAGTTTAGGTGCGACACGTTTACATGTTTCAATAATCAATGGGTCCGCAACAATAATTCCTGTTGCGCCTGTGGCTTCTAGATTTCTTAAATAATCTTCTAAACCATCCATATTTTCATCATGCGCGATGATATTTGTTGTGACATAAATTTTTGCGCCGTATTGTGATGCGAATTCAACGCCTTCTTTGATTTCTTCCATTGTGAAGTTATCAGCATTAGAACGGAGTCCATATTCTTGTCCGCCTAAAAAGACTGCGTCTGCCCCATAATGTACAGCAATTTTCAGTTTTTCCAAGTTACCTGCAGGTGCAAGCAACTCTGGCTTTTTCACTTGGCGTTTAGCTTGTGTTTTTACTTCTTTAACTTGAGTAACCAAGATTTTTCCTCCTTAATAAACGGTATGTTTGAATAAGAATCCTTCATCGAATGGTCGATGGTCTGGTTGAATGGCTTCAATCGGATCAACGAGCATGAATTTTTCATCTTCATAAGCTTCAGGGTCTTCATGATATAAATCAATGGCTTCTCTATATTGTTCTGTACATACGTTAATATATTCTTCTGTATGTAATACACCATCAATTTTCAAGCTGTCGATGCCCGCTTCAAGCAACGGCTCTAACTCTTCAATCAAGCAGATATCATTCGGTGACATAATATGTGTGCCGTTATAATCTTCAAACACAGGATATTGATTTTCGCGTTCTTCATCGTATAACAATAAATCCTTGTCTGTTTCATTACGTTTTATCTTCATTTGTCTGTCTTGGAATGTATAATAATTGCCGAGCAGCATACGTTTTGATTGGAACATACATGTCATACCATGGACTTGTACTTCAATTTCAACATCCGCATGTGCTTTAATGTTCAAGATTTCTTCTAAATTCAATTCGCGCGCAAGTACAGCACGTTTCGCACCACGTTTACCCCAGTAATTGCACTGGAAGTAGTTTGTGACTAATGCTTCAGCGTCCCAGTTCAAAGCAATCGGGTTTTGTTGTGCTTTAACATACATCACGACTGCCGGGTCACCGAAGATAATGCGATCTACTCTGATTTCGTGTAAGAAATCAATATAATCTTCTACAGCGTTTAAGTGATAGTTATGAAAAATACCGTTAACAGCCGCATATGCTTTTTTGCCATGTGCATGAATGATATCGACCGCTTCTCTCATCGCAGTACGATCAAATTCACCTGCTAAGCGTAAACCGAACTTTTGTTCGCCTATCACAAAAGCATCAGCACCTTTTTCAATTAAAGTCTCAATATGTGCGACTGTTTTAGGTGTCACGAGTAATTCTGTCATTTCGAGTCTCCTTTTACGGCTATTGCTAAACCGTCTTCTATATCTAAAAAGTTTGTTTGATATGCTTCGTTATCATTTAACCATGCGTTGAACTTTTGAATCTTCTTCACCATTTGTTTAATATTTCTGCTGCGAACTACATCAATATCAGCAACAAAATCATGATATAAAATGTTATCAATGACGACTAAACCGCCTTCTCTAAGTAAGGGGGTATACAGTTCAAAGAATTTCTTTGTTTGTGCTTTTGCCGCATCGATAAATATCATGTCGAACTGTGTATCAGAGACTTGGTCAAATGTTTCTCTCGCATCTCCATAAATCATATGAATTTGCGTTTGATATCCAAAGTCTTCAATGTTTTGTTCAGCTTGTTGATACATGTTTTTATCACGTTCAATCGTCCATATATGCACAGAAGGATCAACAGACGCAAAATGCATAGCGCTATAGCCAATAGCAGTACCGATTTCTAAAATACGCTTTGGCTGATGGATGCGTATCAACTGTTTGATCATATCTAATGATAAAGGATGAATAATCGGTACCTCATGTTCTATCGCATAAGGTCTTAATCTTTCTAATGGATGGGAATGCTTTTGTGATAACGCAACTAAATAACTTTCATTTTTGCTCATATTTCTCTTCCTTTATCCATACAATGTACAAAAGAATAAAAATAAATCAGTCGCAGTTTGACTGATTCTTATATCGCTGTTGCACATATCATTATTTAACTTTACATATTTTACCATAAAACCTATTGAATATTAAGTACTCAGAATGAATATCTGCAAAATACTTTGTTATGAGTCAAGTGCAAATTGTATTTCGAGGCACGAAAAAAGCGGAGGATAACCTCCGCTTCATAACTGCTCATTTATTCCATTTCAGTGTTAACGATTTCTTCAATCATGTCCCACTCTTCTTCAGTTTCAACTGGTAAGAATTTACCGCCGTCACCAGACTCATCTGGGACATTGATCATCGGAATTAATTCAATCATATCATCGTCGTCTGACGCTTCGCCTTCTTCAGCTAAAATGACATATTCTTTGTCAAATTCAGGATGATAAAATTCTAATACTTTACGATAAAGGACTTCATTGCCTTCTTCATCGAATAAAGTTAATAATTCCTCATCGTTGTTGATTTGTAATTCCGCTTCTTGATTTTGATTTTTCTCTGACATAAATAACGCTCCTTTTACGGTAAATTAAAGTGAATCTAAATAGCCTTGCAAGATAAACACAGCTGCCATTTTATCGATGACCTTGCTGCGTTTTTTTCTAGAAACATCTGCTTCTAACAATGACCTTTCAGCTGCCATTGTACTTAGGCGCTCATCCCACATTACCACTTTAAGATCTGGTAATGCTTCAAGGAGTGCTTCTTTGTATTTTAACGAAGCTTCGCCTCTAAATCCAATAGAATTATTCATGTTCTTCGGTAATCCTATCACGACAGTATCTGCATCCTCTTGTTTGATGATAGCTGCCAAGCGGTCTATACCTAATTCATTTTCTTCTTCATTGATTCGGAGTGTATCTAAGCCTTGAGCAGTCCAACCCATTAAGTCGCTCACAGCAACGCCGACTGTTTTGCTGCCAACATCTAATCCGATAATTTTATGTGATAACATTGATTATTCTTTATCTGATACCTTCAAATAATTAGAAACAAGTTCTTCCATGATATCATCACGGTCGATACGTCTGATTTGATTTCTTGCTTCGTTATGACGTGGGATATACGCAGGATCTCCTGAAAGTAAATATCCTACAATTTGGTTTACTGGATTGTAACCACGTTCTTCAAGGGTACGATACACATTAGTCAGCACGGATTTAACATCATCTTTTGGTACTTCTTCAATATTGAAACGCATTGTTTTATCAAAATTGTTCATTTTACTACACACTCCTTCTACTATAGTAGGCTGATACATCCTCTATTCTACATGAGAGTGCAAGGAGATTATAGTGATTTAATGTAGTTTTTAATGAATTGTAATGCATCTGTTATCTTACTTGGCTCGTTGCCGCCGCCTTGTGCCATATCTGGACGACCGCCGCCTTTACCGCCGACAACAGGTGCCATTTCTTTAATAATGTCGCCTGCTTTGACTTTATTTGTCTCTGATTTCGGTACCGTCGCAACTAAAGCAACTTTACCACCGACATCACTTGCTAAGATAATGACCGCATCTTGTAATTTAGATTTGAAATCATCCATAGTTTGTCTTAAGGCTTTCGCATTGTCTGCTTCTACTTGTAACGCTAATACTTTCAACCCGTTAATGTCTTCAACTTGATCATCTAAGCTGCCCATTTTTAGTGCAGTGATTTCTTGGTTACGTTGTTCTAATTGTTTGTGTAATTGTTTTTCGCTGTCAATCACGTGCGTTACTTTTTCAGCCACTTGTGTATCGTCTTTAGCTTTCACTAAGTGTTTCACTTCATTGAATTTATCTTGGATACCTTCAAGGTATAAGAATGCTGCTTTACCTGTTAAGGCTTCAATACGTCTGACACCAGCACCTGTACCTGATTCGCTGACAATTTTAAATAAACCGATTTCTGATGTGTTTTGAACATGGATACCGCCGCATAATTCAATTGAGAATGGTTTCATATCTACAACACGGACAATATCGCCATATTTTTCACCGAATAATGCCATTGCACCTGAAGCTTTGGCTTCTTCAATCGGCATTTCTTTGATTGAAACATTAATGCCGTTCCAGATTTGTTCATTGACACGACGTTCAATTTGTTCTAATTCTTCTTTAGTCACAGGACCGAAATGTGAGAAGTCAAAACGTAAACGTTCGCCTTCAACGAGTGAACCTGCTTGATTGACATGGTCACCTAACACTTCTTTCAGCGCAGCATGTAATAAGTGAGTTGCACTATGGTTTTTCGTAATAGCACGGCGTTCTTCTTGGTTAACTGAAGCGTCGACTTGTGCACCTTTTGTGACTTGACCGAATTGCACGATACCTTTATGCAAGTTTTGACCATTTGGTGCTTTCGTTACTTCAGTCACTTCAATTTCGAAGTTGTCATTGCCGACTGTACCTTGGTCAGCCACTTGTCCGCCTGAAACAGCATAGAATGGTGTTTGTCTTAAAATAAAGTAAACTGTTTCACCCGCATCTGCTTGTTCTACCGCTTCGCCATTATAAATTAAGTCTGTTAACTCCGTTTGATAATCTGTATGTGTATAACCGACAAATTCACTATCTGTCGTGATATTTTTCAACACTTCACTTTGAATCTGCATTGATTGTGAATTTTGACGTGCTTGACGTGCACGATCTCTTTGTTGCTGCATTTCTGTTTCGAATGTCGCCATATCGACACTTAACCCTTCGTTACCAGCGATTTCTTCAGTCAATTCAACTGGGAAACCATACGTATCATATAATTTGAACGCATCTTCACCTTTAATCATTTTATCGCCGTTTTTAGCTGTTTTGATAAATTGATTTAAAATTGCTAAGCCTTCTTCTAATGTTTCGTGGAAACGTTCTTCTTCAGATTTAATGACACGTTTAATGAAATCTGCTTTTTGTTTTACTTCTGGATAGTAAGGTTCCATAATGTCTGCCACTGTATCGACAAGTTCATACATAAATGGTTTGTTGATATCTAAAGATTGGCTGAAACGAACTGCACGACGTAATAAACGGCGTAAGACATAACCGCGGCCTTCATTTGCTGGTAAAGCGCCATCACCGATTGCGAATGCGATGGTTCTGATATGATCCGCAATGACTTTGAATGCAACATCTTGCGTAGCATCTTGTTGATATTTCTTACCTGAAATTTGTTCAACTTCTTCAATGATTGGGATAAATAGGTCAGTTTCATAGTTAGTACGTACATTTTGCGCAATCGATGCCATACGTTCTAGACCCATGCCGGTATCAATGTTTTTATTTGGAAGTGGTGTATACGTATGATCAGGATTATGGTTGAATTCACTAAAGACTAAGTTCCATACTTCTAAGTAACGTTCATTTTCGCCACCTGGATACATTTCTTCAGCCGGATCATCTTGACCATAGTCTGGACCACGGTCATAGAAGATTTCTGTGTTCGGACCTGATGGACCTTCACCGATATCCCAGAAGTTGCCTTCAATACGGATAATGCGGCTTTCATCTAAACCGATGACATCGTGCCATAAATCGAAAGCTTCCATGTCTTCAGGGTGAATGGTCACGTATAATTTTTCAGGTTCCATACCCATCCAACGATCACTAGTTAAGAATTCCCAAGCAAATTCAATCGCTTCACGTTTGAAATAATCACCAATAGAAAAGTTCCCTAACATTTCAAAGAAAGTATGGTGACGTGCAGTAAAACCAACGTTTTCAATATCGTTTGTACGAATCGCTTTTTGCGCGTTCACGATACGTGGTTTTTTTGGAATTTCTCGTCCATCAAAGTATTTTTTTAATGTCGCAACACCAGAGTTGATCCATAATAATGAATCGTCATCAATCGGTACTAAAGGTGCAGAAGGTTCGACCATATGTCCATTTTCTTTAAAGTAATCAATGAAATTTTGTCTGATTTCACTCGCTTTTAATCGCTTCATAAATAACTCACTCCTAATATACATATTTAAAACATTGCCGTATAGGTTCTTTCACAAAATAAAAATGCATTCATCCTCAAAGGGACGAATGCATCGCGGTACCACCCTAGTTATGCAGCAAATTATCCTGCATCACTCTTGTTCTTATACGGACTGACATAAAGTAGCGTTCAGCAAATGATGCGATACCTTACACCACCCGGTACCTCTCTTAGGCATAACGATTTGCTTACTCGGCTTTATGCGAATTAATTTTATTTTAGTCTGACAGACTTTAAAAGTCAACATATATCATACTTCACACAACACTTTATTCATGATTAAAAGTATAAGGTGTGACCTTACCCATACCAATCATCGGGTCAATTTCATAAATCGTTGCTTCTGTTAATTCTACGAGTTGTTGTGCAGGTGCTGAGGTTGTTTGATCATTTATTTGTTCATCTGCTTGTTCTTCATTTGTTTCACTCTCATGACCGAAGTAATCTCTGAGCAATTGTGCGAGTCTCGTCATACGAACTTGACCATGGGTCTTCATACCGATGTCAAAGGCTTGGCTGTCACCAAGAAAAACTAAAGATTGTTTGGCACGTGTAAGTCCTGTATAGATAATCGGACGCTGCAACATGCGATAATATTGTTTTACAATCGGCATAATAACAATTGGAAACTCTGAACCTTGTGCTTTATGAATGGAAGTGCAATAAGCATGTGTTAACTCCATCATATCTTGTTTGGTAAATGTAATTTCATTGCCTTCGAAATCAACGACAAGTATATCTTTATTTAATTCGTTTTCACGTGCCCAGAAGATACCGACAATCACACCGATATCGCCATTGAAAATATTATCATTAGGACGATTCACGAGTTGTAAGACTTTGTCGCCCTTTCTAAAGACCGCTTCTCCGAACTCAATCTCTCTTGCATCTTCAGCTTTAGGATTCAAGATATCTTGTAATACTTTATTTAAACGCTTAATGCCGGCACTGCCGCGATACATCGGAGCCAAGACTTGAATATCGCTCATATCGTAGCCTTTTTTAACAGCAGAACTCGCCACTTTATTAACTACATCTGGTATTTGTTCAGCTGTACAAGGAATAAAGCTGCGATCATGGAAACGCTCAGTAATGTCTATCGGCTGACCTAATTTCATTTTATGTGCGAGTTCAATGATACTAGAACCATCTTGTTGACGGTAGACTTCAGTTAAATTAACACGTGGAATGACTTTCGCATCAATTAAATCTTTAAACACTTGTCCTGGGCCGACTGATGGTAACTGGTCTTCATCTCCGACTAAAATGATTTGTGCATCAATCGGTACTGCATTTAAGAACTGATGAAACAACCATGTATCTACCATCGACATTTCATCAATAATGATGAGCTTAGCAGTAATTTCATTTTCTAAGACATCTTCAGGCTTGGTATCTTGACTCCAGCCGATTAAACGATGGATAGTCATTGCTTCAAGTCCAGTCGATTCTTGTAAACGTTTGGCTGCACGTCCTGTAGGTGCAGCAAGCGCTATCGGATAATCATCTTCTTGGTAATCGTCATAGGATAAGGATAAACCATGCGTTTCCGCATAGAGTTCAACGATGCCTTTGATAACCGTTGTTTTACCGGTACCTGGACCACCTGTCAGCAGCATGACTTTTGAATTAATCGCTGTTTCAAGTGCTTCTTTTTGAGATGATGCATAGTTGACTCCATTCATTTCCTCGATTTCACCAATATTGATTTGTAAGTCAGATTGTTCAATATTCTCTAATTTAGCTTGATGTGACGCAATACGATACAGGTTCTGCACACTTTTGACTTCTGAATAATATAAGCTTGGGATAGAAAGTGTTTCATCCGCTTCCACCAACTTACTTTCTTCTGTCAATTCAAGTATCACTTTTTCTAACATACTGACATCTATCGTTTGGTCATATCCCTTGCTTAACATCTCTAACGAAGTTTCTAATACATAATCTTTAGGTAAAAATGTATGACCTTGTTTAATACATTCTTCTTCTATCGTATAAAGCAGACCTGCTTTTAAGCGTTCAGGGGCGTTATATTCTATGCCTAAATTCTTAGCTAAAGTATCTGCTTTGTGGAAACCGACACCGCGTACATCATAGACAAGATCATATGGATTTTTCTCTATCGTTTGTAAGGTGTCACTTTGATAAACTTGATAGATGCTCATCGCTAATTTCGGACCGAAGCCTAAATCATGAAGTCTGATCATAATTTTTTCTACTTCTTGATTACTGTAGATTTGATCTGCGATTTGGCTTTGTTTCTTTTTAGATAAATTCGGTACTTCTTCTAGGACTGAACGATCATCTAAAATTTTATTGATGGTATTTTCACCAAGTGTATTTACGATATTTTCAGCCGTTTTCTTACCGACACCTTTAAACAACTCACTTGATAAGTAACTGATAATCGCATCTTTTGTTTGCGGTACTTCTTTTTCGAAAGTTTCAGCTTTTAATTGTTTGCCGTATCTAGGGTGTGTCACAGCTTGACCTTTGAAGGTATAAACATCGCCTTCAGCAATTTCAGGAAAGAACCCCACAATTGTAGGCATATTATCAAAATCTTCATTGGTTTCAATCGGATCTACTTTTAATACGGTATAGAAATTATCTTTATTTTGAAATAAGATTGCTTCTACTGTTCCTTTGACCATCGAATAGTCAAACAATGTAGGGTTCTCCAAATTTATTCCTCCTCTGCATCAAATTGGGTGAATGTTTTAAGTGCATGCTGACTTAATAAATGTTCTGGATCAATCTCTATTGCTTTTTCAAAGTATGGGATTGCTTCATAGATTTCTTCAGTAAACATATAACCCGCTAAACCACGGTTATATAATGCGTCTGTATGTTTGGGATTTATATTTAACACGGTATCTAACTGTTTGACAGCTTGGTCAAACAATTCCAAATGACATAGGACTAAACCGTATTGGAATTGAATTTCTTCATCTTTATTTTGATCTAATTCTGCAGCACGCATAAGGAAAGGTAATGCAGATTTATAGTCACCTAAGTTATTAAATGACATCCCTATCATATAATTGGTATCCGCTTCATCGACACCTGTTTTGAGTGCTTGTTGATAAAGTTTAATCGCATCATTAAAACTTTCTGCATTATAATAAACATTAGCTAAATTATAATAAATCGCACCGTTGTTCGGGTCGATAGTTAAAGCTTTTTGGAAAAATTTCTCAGCTTTTTCAATTTCACCTGCTTCTGCAAGCAGAATACCTGAATTAATGTAGTTTTCAATGTCTTCAGGATGTGCATCAATATTTTCAAACAGTGCTTTTAACGCTGTTTCAAATTGACCTTCTTTAATTAACTGATAAATTTCTTCTTGTTTCATGCTTAGTCCTCATTTCTTTCTTATTCAACTCTTTATTTTATCAGAAAAACTTGAAACTATGTAAAAAAGAGACTAGGAAAGTCCTAGTCCCTGATTAAAATTTAGACAACATATGTGAGTTGACCTTCATTTTTATAAACATCATCAATTGTTGCGCCACCTAAGCAAACGTCGCCATCATATAATACAACGGCTTGTCCAGGTGTGATTGCACGTACTGGGTCATCAAAATCAACACGGATTTGATCATCACCGATTTGTGTCACTGTCACCCCTGTATCTTTTTGACGATATCTGAATTTTGCGGTACAACGATAACCTTGTGATAAGTCGATATCATTCACAAGTGAAACGTCAGAAGCGATCAAATAATCACTGTACAATGCATCATGATGGAAACCTTGTTCTACATATAACACATTATCTTCAAGGTTTTTACCTACAACAAACCATGGATCTCCATCGCCACCGATACCTAGACCATGACGTTGACCGATTGTGTAATACATTAAACCGCCGTGTGTTCCCATTTTTTTACCGTTTAATGTGCGCATATCACCAGATTGTGCTGGTAAATAATTAGATAAGAAATCTTTGAAGTTTCGTTCGCCGATAAAGCAGATTCCTGTCGAATCTTTTTTCTTCGCAGTTGCTAAATCTTGTGCTAACGCGATTTCTCTGACTTCTGATTTCTCCATGCCGCCAAGTGGAAACATTACTTTTGATAGTTGTTCATGTGTCAGTTGATTTAAGAAATATGTTTGGTCTTTATTATTATCCACACCACGCAGCATTTCTACTGTGCCATCTTCATTGCGTCTTACTTGTGCATAATGGCCTGTCGCCACATAATCTGCACCGAGTTTCATAGCATGGTTTAAAAATGCTTTGAACTTAATTTCTTTATTACACATCACATCAGGATTTGGTGTGCGTCCTTTTTTATATTCATCTAGGAAGTAAGTAAAGACTTTATCCCAGTATTCTTTTTCGAAGTTTACCGCATAATACGGTATACCGATTTGGTTACAAACAGCAATCACGTCATTGTAATCTTCTGTCGCGGTACAAACGCCATTTTCATCAGTGTCATCCCAGTTTTTCATGAAAATACCGATGACGTCATAGCCTTGTTCTTTTAAAAGATAGGCAGTCACTGAGCTGTCTACGCCGCCAGACATTCCTACTACAACACGAGTATCTTGGTTGCTCACGCTTATTCCTCCTTAAATTTCAAATAAATTTTCTGTATTTCTGCTACGATATATTTAATGTCACGTTCAGTTGTTAATTCGTTAAAACTGAAGCGGATAGATTGTTTTGTTCTAGGGTCGTCATCACCATACATGGCTGCTAAGACATGTGATGGTGTAGTTGAACCTGCAGTACATGCAGAGCCTGATGAGACTGCAATATTCGCTAAATCAAGCAAAGTTAACATCGTTTCCACATCGATGAATGGGAAGTACAAGTTTAAGATATGTCCTGTTGTATCGGTCATTGAACCGTTCACTTCAAATGGAATACTGCGTTCTTGCAAGTTGACTAAAAATGTTTCTTTAAGATTCATTAAATGAATGTTGTTTTCATCACGATGTTCTGTAGCTAATTTTAATGCTTCAGCCATTCCCGCAATTTGCGGTACATTTTCTGTTCCTGCACGACGTTTTGTTTCTTGTTCACCGCCAAGTTGTGAAAATTGAATAGGTGTCTTCGGTTTAACTAACAATGCACCGACACCTTTAGGGCCACCGAATTTATGTGCTGTTATACTCATTGTATCGAATTTAAAATCATCAAATTCAATCGGCAGATGTTCAACTGCTTGTACAGCATCCACATGTAAATAAGCATCATGTGCTTTAACGATGTCTTCTATATCATACATCGGCTGTACGGTACCTACTTCATTGTTCACAAACATGATAGAAACAAGAATAGTTTCATCACTCATAGCTGCCTTTAATTGTTCTAAATCGATGATACCTTCACGATCTACATCTAAATACGTAACGTGAAAGCCTTCACGCTCTAGTTGTTCAAATACATGCAAGACAGAATGATGTTCAATTTTTGATGTAATTAAATGCTTTCCTTTATGTTGATTAGCATATGCTAACCCTTTAATCGCAGTATTATTAGATTCAGTTGCCCCACTAGTGAAAATCACTTCATTAGGCGTTGCGCTTAATAATGACGCAATTTCTCTACGTGATGCATCTAAATATTGTCTGGCATCTCTACCTACACGATGAATGGATGAAGGATTGCCATAATGCTTCGCATACAATTCCATCATCTTATCAATTACTTCTTCTTTTACTGGAGTTGTTGCTGCATAATCTGCATATACTTCCATTTGTCAGACACTTCCTCACAATTTTATCAATGTTCCAATTCTAGCACCAACACTACAATTTTTCTAGTACTCTGTTCCACAAATATTATAACATGCAAAGCACATGCTTTAAGCAATAAAATTCTTTCTAATATTTGTTCTTGTTATAATTAATATATCATTCAAAACGAGGAGGTCTTTATGTGAGTGAAATTAAAGTTTCTGCACTCAATTTAGTACCTGTTAAATCAGGTGAAGATGAGAAGCAAGCCATCGATAATATGGTGGACTTAGCTCAACATCTAGATGAATTAGGATATGAACGATATTGGATTGCAGAACATCATAACGCTCCGAATTTAGTGAGTTCTGCGACAGCGTTATTGATTCAACACACATTAGAGCATACGAAAAACATCCGGGTCGGTTCAGGCGGTATTATGTTGCCAAACCATGCACCATTAGTCGTAGCTGAACAATTCGGTACATTAGAAACAATGTTTAAAAACCGAGTCGATTTAGGCTTAGGCCGTGCACCGGGTACAGATATGATGACAGCGAGCGCATTACGCAGAGATCAACATAATGGTGTTTATGCGTTCCCTGAAGAAGTTGCACAACTACAAAAATACTTCGGACCAGAAAACCAACAAGGCTACGTACGTGCATATCCTGCTGTTGATAAAAACGTTCCGTTATATATTTTAGGTTCTTCTACAGACTCTGCACATCTCGCTGCAAGAATGGGCTTACCTTATGTATTTGCTGGTCACTTTGCACCGCAACAAATGAGAGAAGCTATGTCCATTTATAAAGAATTATTCGAACCATCTGAAGTATTAGACAAACCATATATGATTGTATGCTTGAATGCGATTGTTGCTGAAACAGATCAAGAAGCTGAAAAATTAGCAACAACATTAGCACAAGTTACAGTGAGCATTACACGCGGTAGAATGGAACCGCTGCAACCACCAATTGATAATTTAGCAGATGTGCTTACTCCTGCAGAATTACAAATGGCAAAAGGTCGCTTAGGTGTTTCATTAGTAGGTTCAGAAGAAACTGTTAAACAACAAATCGAAAAATTCATGGATATCTACGGCGAGTTTGATGAATTGATGGCAATCAGTTATATCTATGATCAAGAAAAACAAAAAGAATCATTCGAACGCTTACAACGTGTTATGAAACAAGTTCGTAAATAAATATGGCTCTTTGTCAAATTCGATTGATGTATAAAATCCGAATCGAAATATGCTCATTAGAGTTACCATTTTAAGACACTCATTAGGTTGTTTAATTCCTTCGGAATTATCCAAAGCCTTTTGAGTGTTTTTTCTTATTTATGCTACTTGATTTAGAGTGGTTTTAATATGATGGTTTTTGTTAGCTAGAAGTTTAAACTTAACTAAAATTTTATTTCTAAAGTTATAAAAGTTACGATAACCATAAGCTACTCGTTTAAGTACTTTAATATTGTTATTCATAGCTTCTATTGGACCATTTGAGCGTGCAGGGTGTTTTAATGTGTTTTGAATTTCCGGAAGGAAA